>JAAYZJ010000227.1 GCA_012514915.1 Lentisphaerota bacterium
CCGTCTTTAGGGACGTGACGCTGGTAATCTGGACAACGGACTCCGGAATCAGCCGCTGCATTACGGAAATGAATGCAACCGATGTTTATCAGACCTCGATTTTAGAAGCATGGCAGTGCGGACAGATCGCATTGGCCGCGCATCGGGAAGAAGGTCCATCGGCGGATCGTGTTCAGCGGATCGGGTTTGACTGCTGGGTCGTGATTTCCGCCGCTTGCCCAAACGCCGCCGCTGTACTACACTTGCACACCGGTGAAAACAATGACGCATGCACACGCAGACGGCGAATTGAAGGTGTGTCGACACCAGGAAAGCATGCCATGACCTCGAAGCGCGCCGCGGTCACCCCCGTCACACACTCCATCCGCATCCATGAAAACCATCCGTGACTATCTCGACGAGGCGGCCGAGCGGACGCCGGAGCGCATCGCGCAGCAGTTCTACCAGGGCCATGCCTGGGTGACCCGCAGCTACGGCGCGCTGCGCGACCGCGTCGTCCGGGCGGCGGGCATCGTGCAGGACCTCGGCATCGTCCCGGGGCGCCAGCAGGTCGCCCTGATGCTGGACAACGGCCCCGAATGGCAGGAGATCTACCTGGCGCTCGCCGGATCGGGCGTGGCGGTTGTGCCGCTCGACCCCAAGCTGCGGCCACAGGAGGCGCTGCATATCCTGCGCGACTCGGAAGCCGTCGCGATCTTTGCCGGCGCCAAGCAGCAGGGGACGCTCGGGCAGGTGCTCGGCCAACTGCCGCACCTGCGGGCCTGCGTCTGGGTGGGCGCGGGGACCGCGCTGGCCGCGGAGATGCGGGATTGCGCGCACTACGTCTACGAGACGCTGATCGCCCGTCTGGGGGAGGCTTGCGAGGCGGGGCGCGCCTGGTTCGACCGGAACCGCCCCGCGGCCGACTCGATCGCCTCGATCCTCTACACCTCCGGCACGACGGGCAAGCCCAAGGGGTCGATGCTGTCGCATGGCAACTTCACCTCCAACGTCGAAGCCTCCGTGCGGCAGGTCGGCTTCTACGCTTCGGACAACTTCCTCAACATCCTGCCCCTGTTCCACTCCTTCTCCTTCACCGCCAACTTCATGCTGCCGCTCAGTCTGGGCGGATGCTGCAGTTTCGTCCGCTCGGTCAAGACCATCGCCGAGGACATGCGCCAACTGCGGCCGACAATCCTGCTGGCCGTCCCCCTGCTGGCCGAGAAGCTCTACGCGCGCATCACCGGGCAACTCAAGCGCAACCCGGCGGCGCGCATCCTGCTGGCCGTGGGGCTGCGCGCCGTGGTGGCGCACAAGATCCGGGCCACATTCGGCGGCCGGTTGCGCCTGATCGGGATCGGCGGGGCGCCGACCTCGCCGAATGTCCTGCGGGGCTTCCAGAAACTCGGCATTCCCGTGCTGGAGGGCTACGGCCTGACCGAATGCTCGCCCGGCGTCGCCTACCCGAAGCTGGCCAGCTACCGCATCGGCACGGTCGGGAACGTGCTCGACAACATGGCGTACAAGCTGATCGAGCCCGACGCGACGGGCGCGGGCGAGCTGTGCGTCCGCGGCCCCAACGTGATGCAGGGGTACTTCAAGAACCCCGGGGCCACGGCCGAGGTCATCGATGCCGAAGGCTATCTGCACACCGGCGACCTCGCGCGGGTCGACGACCGCGGCAACCTGACGATCTGCGGCCGGCGCAAGGCGCTGATCGTCAACCGCGAGGGCAAGAACATCTACCCGGAGGAGATCGAGCAGGTGATCGAGCGCTGCCCTCTCGTCAAGGACGTGATCGTCCTGGGCTACCATGTGGCGGGCGAGACGGGCGAGCGCGTGGGCGCGATCATCGTGCCCGACGAGGAGGCGCTGACGGCGCTGCAGAGCGAGGCGGTCGCCGCGAAATGGGGCGAGGCGATGGCCGTTCGCTGGCGGGCGGCCGTGGAGGCCCGGCTCAAGGGGCGGCAGGCGGGCCTCCCCGGCACGCGCCGGCTGCCGGCGAGCCTGGGGCCGGCGCGGATGAACGAGCGGGTCCGCGACGAGGTCATGCGCCTCTGCCGCGAGCAACTCGCCGACTACAAGCTTCCCCGCAAGGTGGATCTCCGCGCGGAACCGCTGGAGCGGACCTCCACCATGAAGGTCCGCCGCGTCGTCTACGAAGGCGCGCTGGACGAGACCGCGGGGAAGGATTCGACATGAGATGTTGCACATGGAGCCGTTCCTGCGGCCTGGTGATCATGCTGTACACCTTGCTTTTGTCGGCCGCCGCACAGGCCCAGCAGGGTGCCGGGCGCACGGGAAAGCCTGGGGCCGCTGAGTCGCTCCAGGCGGAATTGAACACGGTCAACCAACTGGAGGATCGCCAGTGCCTGGTGTTGAGGAAACAATACCTTTCGGCGCTGCAGACCACACGTGTCAAGCAACAGGCGGCGGGCGACCTGAATGGCGTGCTGGCGCTCGATGCGGAAATCGCGCGCGTCGAGGATGCCGGCTGGCGCACGAACACGCTCGCGTCGCCGCCGCATGAGGCGCTGGGGGAGCTTCCCGACAAATGGGCGCTGGCGCTGACCGACATTGCCGCGCAGGCGAGAACGGCGCGGCTGGCGGTCTATGAACGGCATATTCAAGCGCTGGACGCGCAAATCCGCGAGCTGGTGCGTGTCGGCAAGATCGAGCCGGCCAAGACTGTCGACGAGGAGCGGAAGATCCTGGTGGCCGGGCGCGACGCCCTCGCCCCGCCGCCGGGCGACCTGATGCGTGCGGCCGAAACCGGGGCGCGCGAGTCCACCCCGGCAGGCGCATCGGGCAGCCAAACCCGGGCCCACGTGGAACGCGGCGGCGTCCGTGCTTCGCCCCCCTGGGAATCCTCCCGCACCTCACCCCCTGACAAGGCGCCGGATGCACCGGACAATCCACCCGCGATCCCGGCGGATGCGGCCGCCACGGAGCACGTGCTGAACCTCACCTTCGATGGCAGCGACCTGCCCACTTGCCGCCGGGAGGGGACCGGCAAACTGGTCGAGCGCAATGGCCGGTTGATGGTCGAGCATTTCGGCACGAACACCCGTCTCAAGCCCCATTTCGGCATGCGCCTGCGCGCGCCGGTGCTGCATCGTGGCGACTTTACCCTGCGGAGCTGTGTGACGCTCAACGGAGCCGAGAACCAACGGGGTTTGATCCGCCTGACCGCCCTCTTCTCGAACCGTTCCGAAGCCGTGTGCGAAGTGCGGGCGGACAACCACTTCAACGGCATGGTGATCGCGCGCGCCATGGGGCAAGCGGACCAGGTCAAACCTATTCGCCTGAGCGGTGGCTATTCCTATTACTACGACAACATTGAGCGAATCTACATGAACACCCGGGATCTGCCTCTGATCATTGCCCGCAAGGGGACCGAACTCACCCTGCTGGCGGGGCCAACCGAAATCGGGCGGGCAACCCTTGCCGCCGAGACGACGGCGCTGACCGGCGTGGCCATCGACATCGAGCGTTCGCGCGACAAGAACACCGCGCCGACCGAGATGTGGGTGGAATCGCTCGAATTGATTCCCTGACCCCCCCGGGCGGAGTCGTCACGGCGCCTGCTGCAGCCAGGCGTCGACCTTCGCCTCGTCGTCGGCATTGTAGCCGGTGAAGGTATTGTCCATCAGGGTCATGTAGTCGGAACTGGGGCCTTGGGCCAGGCCGTAGGACGCGTCGACGAACAGGCCGCGTTTCGCCTGGCGGCGCCATTGCCGGAACGCCTCCTTGTTGTACGCCAGGAGGTCGCGGTGGGTTTGCTCGCAGTCGACGATGGCGCGCAGGTCGGCGTCGAGCCGCCGCACGACATCCGGATGGTGCGCGCTGCAGTCGTCGAGTTCCCCGGGGTCGGCTTCGATGTCGAAGAGCTGGCAGGGGTAGCCGACGTAGGCGATGTATTTCCAGCGTCCCTGGCGCAGCATGAACGCGCTGGTGTTCATCGTGAGCCCCATGTAGCAGGCATAGGCGCTGTCCCGGCTGGCGCGCGTGGCGCCCGTCAGCAGCGGCACGAGCGATTCGCCATCGCAATCGGCCCGGGGTGGCAGCCCAGCCAGTTCCATGAAGGTGGGACACAGGTCGATCAGCGAGACGAGGTTGGCCAGGCGCTGCCCGGGGAGCACGCCGGGGCCGGCCACAATCAGCGGAACCCGCACCGAACCCTCGTACAGCGACATCTTGTACCAGTCCTGATGCTCGAGCGCGAGCTCCCCGTGGTCGCTGGTGAAGACGAAGTAGGTATCGGCATCCAGCCCCAGGCGCTTCATCGCGTCGACAAGCGCGCCGACAATCGCGTCGCCTTCGGCGCACATCGCCAGGTAGATGCGTCGCACCCGGCGCACCGTCGCGTCGTCGAAACCGTAGCGCCAGCCTTTGGTCAGCCGCTGGTAGCGGATGCAGGGATGGTCGGAGGCGTCCGGCGGGGGACAATCGACGGCTTCCTCCGGGATCTTGTCGAGCCAATAGCGGTTGGTATGGAACGTAGGGTGCACCAGCCCCGAACTGAACGTCAGGAAAAAGGGTTTGGCATCGCCCTGCCGTTGCTGGGCGACTTGCCCTTCGAGGAATGCGATGGCCTCGTCCAGCCGCTGCCAGTCGGAGGCGTGGCAGCGGACGTTCCGGTCGTCGGCCACGGTGTGGTTCTGCAATAGCATTCGTCGAACACGGGCTTGTCGACGCCCGAGCAGGCCAGCCAGTCGGCGACGCGGTTCATGACGGTGTGGGCACCCGTCAGGTAGTCGAGCTTGCCCAGCGTCTTGAGCGTGTGCGACCGGGGCAGGTGATCGAGCAGGCACCACATGCCGGTTTCCAGCCCCTTGTTGTTGTTCCAGCTTTCGCAGTTGTGGGTGTAGCGGCCCGACCACATGTTGGCGCGCGACGGGCAGCAGATGGGGTGCGTGCAGTAGGCGCGCTCGAACTGCGTGCCTTCGGCGGCCAGACGATCGATGTTGGGCGTCGCGTGCCTCAGTGCCGGGTGCCCCAGCATGCCGAGCATGCGGCCGTCCCAGCTTTCGGCGTGGAAGTGGATGATGTTGGTTGGCATGGGTGTTTTCCGGCTGCGTGAAGGGTCACAGGCCCCGGTCCAGCGTCCGGTACTGGATCGCCTCGCCGATGTGGAGGTCGCGGATGATGTCGCTGTGGTCGAGGTCGGCGATCGTGCGGGCGACCTTGACCAGGCGGTCGTAGGCGCGGGCGCTGAGGCTCATCTCCGTCATGGCCATCTTCAACAGCGACTGCGCCGCCGCGTCGAGCACGCAGTGGCGCTGCACGTCGCGCGCGCCCATGTCGGCGTTGCACGTCACGCGGCCGCCATGCCCTTTGAAACGGGCCTGCTGCGTGCTGCGCGCCTCCTGGACCCGGGCGCGGATCGCGCGGGAGTCGGCGCCCGAGGCCAGCGCGGCCATGTCCTGGTGGCGGACGGCGGGCACCTGGATATGCAGGTCGATCCGGTCGAGCAGCGGGCCGGAGATCCGGTTGCGGTAGTTCTGCACCTTGAGCGCGCCGCAGTTGCAGGCGCGCCGCGGATCGCCGAAGTAGCCGCAGGGGCAGGGGTTCATCGCGGCCACCAGAATAAAGCGCGAAGGGAAGGTGACACTGCCGGCGGCGCGCGAGATCGTCACGTGTCCGTCCTCGAGCGGCTGGCGCAGCACCTCGAGGACATTGCGGTGGAACTCCGGCAGCTCATCCAGAAAGAGCACTCCGTGGTGGGCGAGGCTGACCTCGCCCGGCATCGGGTGGGCGCCGCCGCCGAGGAGCCCCGCGTCGGAAATGGTGTGATGCGGGGCGCGGAACGGCCGGCTCGTGACCAGGGCCTGGTGCGAACGGAGCACGCCGGCGATGCTGTGGATCTGTGTCGTCTCCAGCGCCTCCTCGAGCATCAGGTCGGGCAGGATCGTCGTGACGCGGCGCGCCAGCATGGTCTTGCCCGTGCCTGGCGGTCCGATAAGCAGGATGTTGTGTCCGCCGCTGATGGCGACCTCGATGGCGCGCTTGGCCGATTCCTGCCCCTTGACGTCGATGAAGTCCTCGACGGCTTCGCCCTGCCGCGCGCGCAGGGCGGCCAGGTCGACCCGGACGGGCGCGATGGTCATCTCGCCATTCAAAAAATCGGCCGCCTCGCGCAAGTTGCGAACCGGGAAAATCTCGATCCCCGACACGACGGCGGCCTCCTCGGCGTTGTCGGGCGGGACCAGCATGCGCCGGATGCCGGCGCGCCGCAGCGCCAGGGCGATCGGCAGCACGCCGCGGACGCGGCGCACCTCGCCGCCGAGCGCGAGCTCGCCGACCAGGCCGCAGGCCGCGGCGGCGTCGGCGGAAACCGAACCGCTCGAAACCAGCGTGCCGACGGCGATCGGCAGGTCGAAGCTCGGACCCTCCTTGCGGATGTCGGCCGGAGCCAGATTGATCGTCGTGCGTCCGCTGGGCGGCAGGAAGGCCGAGTTCGCCAGCGCGGTCCACACACGGTCCTTGCTCTCCCGCACGGCGGCGTCGGGAAGGCCGACGATGACGGTGTTGATCTCGCCGCCACCCGTGTTGACCTCGATCTCGACGGGATAGGCCTCGACCCCGTACACCGCGCCCGAAAAAACTTTCGCCAGCATGATGGCGTTTAGCTTACCGCACGATTTGCCGATTGGCCAGCGGGATTTTTGCAACTTTATACTGGAGCCGGCGGGAGGGGTCGGCTATTCTGTAGAACGGTACTCATGCTCAACCCCTCTCCGATCATTGAATTGAACAAAGTCTGCTGCGGCTACGGCGCGCGGGAGATCCTGCACAACGTGACCTTCGCGCTGCCCGCGCATTCGCTGACGGGCATCGTGGGGCCCAACGGAGGCGGCAAGACTACGCTGCTCAAGCTCCTGCTGGGGTTGCTGCGGCCTCAATACGGCACGGTCCGCGTCCTCGGGCAGGCCCCCGAGGCCGCCCGGAGCCGCATCGGCTACGTTCCGCAGCACTTTCTCTTCGACCTGCGGTATCCCGTCAGCGCGGGCGATGTCGTCCTGGCCGGCCGGGTCGAGCGGCATCGCTTCGGTCCCTACCACCGGCGCGACCATGCCGCCGCGCGCGCCGCGCTGGCGCGCGTCGGGCTGGACGGCCAAGCCGGCCGCAGCTTCGCCGAGCTCTCGGGCGGCGAGCGGCAGCGGGTGCTGGTCGCCCAGGCACTCGCGACCGAGCCGGAACTCCTGCTCCTCGACGAGCCGACCGCCAATGTCGACGCCCGGGTCGCCCAGGAACTGCACGCCCTCTTCTCCCGCCTGGCGGAGACGCTGACGGTCGTCATGGTCTCGCACAACCTCAGCGTGGTCGCCGCCCACGCCACCCATATCCTGTGCGTCAACCGCACAACCGAACTGCACCCCGCCGAAGCCCTGGCCCAGGGACGCCTCCAGACGGCGCTCGGCGACGATCTCCTCTTCATCCATCACGACGCCGCCTGCCATGTGATCGACGCCTCCCAGGTCTTCGCCGCCCCCCACGCCGCCGGGCCTGGTACCCACGGGGCGGAGAACGCTCAACGCTGAACATTTAACGCTCAACTTCTTGCGCTAGGGCAACCGGGGCGGTAAGATGAGCCGCATGAAGACCATCCGCCTGTTGACGATCGGCAACAGTTTCTCCGAGAACGCCATCACGTTCCTGCCCCAGCTCGCGGCGGCCGACGGCGCCGTTCGTTTCGAGATCCACCGTGCCAGCCTCGGCGGGTGCTCGCTGGAGAAGCATGCGAATCTGGCCGACTATACCCGGCACAACCCCGACTACCGGCCGTACCGCCTGACCGGCGACGACGCGTCGGCCGCCAACCTGCAGGAGGCGCTGGCGCTCCAGCCCTGGGACTTCGTCACTCTGCAGCAGGCCAGCCCCAAAAGCTGGATCCGCTCGACGTACGAACCGTTCCTCGGCAACCTTGTCCGCGAGATCCGTTCCGCCGCGCCGACGGCCGAGATCCTGCTCCACCAGACCTGGGCGTACCGCAGCGACGCCGGGTTCCTGGCCGACAAGGGAATTTCGCAACGCTACATGTTCGACCGCATCCGCGAGAACTACGACCACTTCAGCGCCGCCTACGGACTCCGGCTGCTCCGCTCGGGCGAGGCCGTGCAAGCCGCGCGGGAGACCCCCGGCCACGCGTTCGTCTGGCCCGACCCCCGGTACGACTACACCCAGCCGCTTCCCCCCGCTCTGCCCGATCAGACCCACTCGCTGATCGTCGGCTGGCGCTGGTCGGTCAACACCACCGCCGATGGCCGGCCGGAGCTCACGAAGGACGTGATCCATCTGAATCGCGAGGGTTGTTTCCTGGCCGGCTGCGTCTGGTTCGAGCGGATGACCGGACGTTCGGTCAGGGCCAACACATTCCTACCCGATGGTTTGTCGTCCGAAACGGCCGACTTCCTGCGCGGCGTCGCCCACACGGTCTCACAAAAGGTTTGAGGTATGAAGGTTCTTTCACTCGACAGTGTCGGCGGCGCCAGCGGCGACATGCTGCTGGCCGCGCTGATCGACCTCGGCGCCGACTTCGAGCGGATCGTGGCGTTGATTCAG
>JAAYZJ010000228.1 GCA_012514915.1 Lentisphaerota bacterium
CTGGAGGCCTATATCCATGCGCATCCCGGCATCCACCGGGAGCTGATCGCCATGGTGCGGCAATTGCAGCCCACCCCCGAGGGGCTGCCCCTCGAGATCTACGCCTTCACCAACGATACGGCTTGGGTCAACTATGAATCGATCCAGTCCGACATCTTCGACCACATTCTGGCGGTCGTGCCCGAGTTCGGCCTGCGGGTGTTCCAGGTGCCTGCGGGACACGACCTGCGCGGCATCGGGCGCCCGCCGCGACCGGACGGCGGCGTACCGGCTCCCTGATGGCCGTGCCGTCTGCCTGCCCAGCCTTCGCACCCCTCATCGTTAACCGAAGGCCGCGCAGCGCGCCAAACGAGCAATTTGAGGATTTGCCGGCGCCTAACGCCTTGCATTCGCGGGGCGGCTCTGGCATGCTTTGAATCATGAACACCGGCAGACTTCTGGTGGCGGGCCTCGGCGCCTGCGCCCTTCTCGCGTCCACCGGGCTCTCCCAGTTCATTCCGGGCGACATCGAGCGGCTCCCGGCGCCCGCGGCGCCCGGGCCGGACGACACCACGCCGGCGTATCTGCAGGTGCCCTACATCGCCACGGAGCATGTGAAACCGGTTGTGACGACGAACGAGGCGGTGCGGATCGGATACTTCGTGACCGACTGGAACCACAGCCTCGTCCGGTACGGCGACAACTCCTTCCGCTTCGACGTCGAGATGCGCTTCTCGGCGGACGGAACGAACTGGACCACCCGCGCGGCCCGCGCGCGGCCCTCCGGCGACCACGCGATCATCCTCGGCACGCTCCCCGCCGGCGACTACCAGCTCGCGGTCCAGTGCCGCGACACGCAGGGCCGCGCCTCCCACGTGGTCTGGCACGAGTTCCTCGTCCGCGCGCCCGCCGACCTGGCGATACCCGGGCCGCAGATCCACCGCATGACGCCGGACGACCTGCGGACCTACGGCATCCGCAACGACGGTCCCGGCGGCACGCTGGTGCCCGTCGAGGTCGGCAGCCTCGAGGGGCTCAAGGAGCCGGAGCTGACGGCGCACATCGCCCGGCGTCTCGACGAGGCGCGGCAGACGACGCCCGTCCCGCCCCATGGCTACCTGATCCTGGCCGCGGCGCAGGACGGCAAGGTCGTCCAGCGCGCCAGCCGCCGTTCGCGCGTGGTCGATGGCTCGGCCTACGACCGGGCGCGTGTCGAGGCCGACGCCGTGCGGACGGCCGAGGGGCTGCAGCGGTTGCTCGACGACGCCGCGGCGCGCGGCATGCGCAAGGTCGTGCTCCTGCCGGGGCTCTACCGCCTGAGCGCCTCGCGGCGCCTCTCGCTGCCCGACCGTTTCACGCTCGACCTCAACGACGCCACGCTCAAGATGAACGCGTTCGCCGGCAGCAAAGGCGTCGTCGTCGAGATCCGCCACCGGACCGATTCGCACCTCGTCAACGGGACGATCGAGGGCGACTACTACGAGCACGACTACGCCAACTCGCCCAACAACTCCGAATGGGTGCTGGGCATCGAGCTCGTGGGCGAGTGCCGCTACTGCAGCTTCGAGAACCTCACGGTCCGCAACATCACCGGCTACGGGGTCTCCAACGGCACGGCCGCGCACGACCACACCTTCCCCGGCGTCGTCGCCTTCAACGGGAGCGGCGTGGCCTACGAGCCCGGCGCCCTCGATCTGTCCACGGGCGCGGTCGATCCCGCGGCCGACGGCATGTTCACCAGCGCCTTCCGTCCCCTCGGCGCCCTGGCGACCAACCGCTACCTCTCGGTCTCCAAGTATCTCGGCTACCAGGGGATCCGCACGAAGTCGTGGATCTTCCGCGCCGCCTTCTACGACAAGGACCGCGCCTTCCTCGCAGGCGAGCAGGCCTTCCAGTACCGCGTGATCCGCATCCCGCAGGGGGCGGCCTACCTGCGCATCTCGGTGGTGGAGGCAAGCGCCGAGCAGGCGCAGCAGTCGGAGTTGTCGGCCCAGCTCTTCAAGATGCCATGGAACTGCACCTACCGCAACCTCGTGATCGAGCGCTGCCGCGCCGTCGGCATGGCCCCCTCGGCGATGCGCAACATGCTGATCGAGGGGTGCGATTTCTCCTATAGCGGCGAAACGCTGGCCACCTGCGCCTTCGATGCCGAGGACGGCTGGGACATGATGCAGGACGTGACCATCCGCAACAACGTCTTCCACGACAACCCCAACAACGAGCTGCTGACCTGCGCCGGGCACAACTTCATCATCGAGGGCAACCGCGGGAAGATCCACCTCTGGGACCGCACCAACAGCCCGCAGGTCCGCAGCAACACCTTCACGCGGGCGAGTTTCCGCTGCGGCAACCGCAACCGGACGATGCACGGCCGCTACCAGGCCAACACCTACCGCGACGCGCTGCACCTCGGATCCGAAGGCGCGATGGGATGGGACATTGTGATCAGCGGTCCGGTCGCCTCCTCGCAGCCTGGGGGCACACTCGACGTCGGCTGCGGGGCGACGGGACGCTTCCGCGACGCGCGGTTCGGGCCGCTCACGAGCCGCGGCGGCAACTTCGAACGCTGCACCTTCGACCGTGCGCACTTCGTGCTGACGTCCCGCAGCCAGGCCTTCTCCGCCTGCCGCTTCACGGCCAGCCAGTTCCAGCACCTCAACCAGACCAACCGCTTCGACCAGTGCGTCTTCGCGGACTCGTCGGTCACCGGCATGAGCGGGGGCCACACGACCTTCCGGGGCTGCGCGGCCACGAACCTCACGCTCGACGCCGGCTACTGGTCCAAACCCAACGCGATCCAGGTTGAACAGTGCACGGTGCGCAATACCGATCAGCCGTTCTTCCACTTCCCGATCTATTCGGTCGGCACGCTGCTGCTGCGGCAGTCGCGGTTCGAGACGGGGACGGCGCCGGTGGTCAGGATCCACGATCTCCGGCAGCAGCCGACCGATGAGCAGCCCGCCGCGATCGCGGTCGAGAACTGCACCGTGGCCGGCACGGCCCCGGCCATGATCGC
>JAAYZJ010000229.1 GCA_012514915.1 Lentisphaerota bacterium
CCCGACGGCGTGCCGCCCACGGCACCGACAAGCAACCCGACCGGCACATCGAGTTCGCGCTGCAACACCACCCCGAAGGCGAACAACAGCGCCGAGAAGTTGCGGTTGGCGGGCGGTTCGGCAGCCTGCCAGGCGGCCTCGCCGCTGCGGATCAACCGGATGGCGGGGTACGACCGCGCGGCCGACGCGGCCAACGCCCTGTCCTGCCCGTACTGGTTCACCGGCATGGCCATGTTGGACTGCCCCGAACCGAGCCACACCTCGCCCACCAGGATATCGTCGAGCCGCCGTTCTTCGCGTTGGCCCTGCGGGTCGACGGCGACGATGGTCATCGGCCGCCCGTTCGTGGAGGCGTCCAGCGGGGCGAGCCGCACGAGCCACCGACCGTCGGCACCGGCGATGGACTCCCCCTGCCGGCCGGCAAAATCCACGGTGACCCGTGAGCCCGCGCCGGCGGTTCCCCAGATGGGCGCCGGCTGACCGCGCTGCAGCACCATCCGGCTGCTGATCACGGCAGGCAGAACCAAGTCTGCGACGGCCGATCCCGCGGCCAGCATCACGAGAACGGAGGCCATGCCGTGCCCCATCCACATGCTTTTCACTTTGTGCATCTCCCTCGCTCCTTCCAGCCGGCAACCGATCGACGCGCTCCGCGACGAGGATCGAAGCCGGCACGGTCTCCTGCATCTCCCATGTGCGCTGCGCAGAACGCCGTTCACGCACCCAACCTCACCCGCCCATGCGGTCCCGGCACGGTCGGCGCCAAAAAACGTGCTTCCAGCCAGTCGTAATACGCTGTCAGATTCTCCCAGGCCAGTGCCACGTCCACCGGCCTGGCCTTCGCGTCCTCAACCGTAAAGCCCAGGTCGTCCACGCGCACTCCCATGCGCGACATCGTCAGATGCGCGCGCGTGACCGCCAGGTAGACGGCGACCGTGTCGAACAGTACGGACGTGTGGGTTTCGGCGTCGTTCTCGCCGTTATGCGGCGACCACATTCGGTAATTTTCGAGAACGGCACGCAGCAGCGGATCGGCCGACTCGCGGATCCGCGCGTAACGGGCGCCGTCAAGCACGATCATCCCGCACGAGTCCACGGGCGTGATCGTCAGGCTCCGCCACGGCGCCGCGAAAACCGCCTGGGCAGCCGGGATGTCGCGCTTCACGTTAAACTCCGGAATTTGGCCCGCGCGGAACTCCCGATTGTTCAGGTTGGTGGCGTGATGCCACGCGAAAGAGCCATGCATGCCGACGAAATGGGTGCGGGGCGCGATGCGAGGCTCGCGTTCGAGCGCGGCCCGGATGTTCGAAACCGGCCCGATCGCGATCAGGGTGACCGGATGCACGCTCCCCATGACCGTGTCGATGATGGCCCGCACCCCGTCGCGATGCAGCGGTCCTGGATAGTCGGCCAGGCCGTAGTCCTCCACCCAGGGAAGCTGCCGCTGGCGCGGGCCGTCGCCGGGAAAGGGCACGCCCACCCCCACCGGCACGTCGGTCCGGCCCGCGACTTCGAGCAGCTTCGCGATCAGCCGCGCGCGGTATTCGGTGTCGCCCGTGTCGGATACCATCAGGACAGGCTTGAGTTCCGGGCACTTGAGCAACAGGGCCAGTGCCCACGTGTCGTCGATGTCGCCGCCAATATCGGAGTCCAGAATCACGGGTTTCGGCTCGCTCATGATGCGTTCCCTATTGCTTCGCTCGGCGCCAGTTCGGTCTGGCATGAACCCTGTCAGCTCCGTTTTTTTTCTGACGGGTGGCGGCACCGCCAAGGCACCGGTCTCACTTCGCGGCCCGCGGCGCCCAGAGAAAGCCGCGGCGCAGCATGCCGCCGATCTCGGCGTTGTTCCAGACCCGCACCGTGACCACGTTCGGACCGGCCTTGACCTTGCCGGTCGCGTCGACCTCCATCTCGAGGCGGCCGCGCCCCGCCCACCACAGGTGCCAGCCGCGGTGCCCGGCGTACTGTCCGTTGATCCAGACCCAGCCTTCGTTGATCACGCCGCCGAGATAGAGCTTGAGCGGCTTGCCGACCTGCTGGCGCGGCACATCGACCGTGAACCGGTACCAGCCGTAGCCGTCGTAGTCGTGCCCCTTGTCATCCTCCGGCGGATCCTGAGCATCCCAGGTATAGAAGGTGTTCTTCGTCTCCCACGCCTGATCGTCGTGCGACGGCAGGTACCATTCGCCGATCACGCCCTCGTTGAACCGGTCGCGGCGGAACTTGGCCGCCAGCGGCACGGCGGCGACCCGCGTGCCGGCAGACCCCGAAGTCCGCGCCGCGAGGTTGGTGTAGAGGATGGCGCGGCCATTGGTGAAATCGGGCCGCTTCACGTCGCCCATGAAGAACGAGTAAGTCTGGATGAGCTTGAGCTTGTCCGCCTCGCAGCGCAAGGCCTGACGGGCCGCCTCGGCGTAGTCGAGGTTCATCTCGGCCTCCTCCATGGCCGCGAACGCCTCGAGGTGGTCGGCGATCAGCGCGAACGCGTCGAACCGCCCGCGCTGCTTGGGTGTCATGGCGCTTTTCCGCGCCGCCTCGACATGCGCGCGTATCCGCGTGGTGAAGGGAACCGTGTAGATGTGGTTGACCAGCCAGTCTTCGTGGCAGTGCATCGTCGTGGCGCCCAGCGCGGCTTCGCAGGCATCCCACCAGGCCTGCACGTGAGGCCCGGCCTCGGCCCCGAAGAACGTCGTGTAGAAATCCCGCTTGATGGCCGCGACGTCGGCATCGACATCCCACATCAGCTTGCCGCGGACGTAGTAGCTGATCCAGGTCTGCATGAATGCCTTGCGCCCCTCGGAGCGCAGCCCCTTCATGCCGAGCTGTTTGTAGATTTTCGCATTGATCGCGAAATTCGCCACGTCGCGCTCGGGGACGAACGAACCCAGCAGGAAGCCGGGGTTGTAGTCGTACATATCCACATGCGGCGTGAGTTTGAGCCATTGCCGCAGGATCGCGATCGTCTCGTTCCGCCGCCAGCAGGACGGATCGTCGCCGGCATGCAGCACGCACGACGAGATGGGGGCATAGTTGACCTTGACGTTCGGCGGCAGCGTCACCCCCTGCGGCGGCATCTCGCGCCCGGCGTAGGCCATCGTCGAGACCCACTTGCCGGGAAATTCCCGGGCCAGCCGGGCGGCGAACCCGAAGAACTCCTCGCTGGTCTGCGGATGGTGGATGTAGGCCGGGTAGTCAAAATTCTGGTTCAAGGCCCGCGACTCGGGCCGGTGGTCGAACGCGGCACCGTCGGGCGGACTGATCCCGAATCCGTTCGGCGCGACAATCCGCCGGACATTGCTCGTACCGGTTCCGGCAAACGCCGCCTGCAGATTCTTCACGCTTTCCGCGAACACGTCGGGATTCGACAGATTCAGCATCGTGGTGTTTTCATAGTATTTGAGGGTCCGATGCCGGCCGACACTCGGCTGACCGTCCTTGCCCAGGGCGTAGAATTCGGGATGGCTCTCGAAGTACTCGTTGGGCGGGAGGAGGTAGGCCAGGAAGCCATCGCCGCAACCGGGATAGAAGGCCTCGGACGTCCACTTGATCTTGCGCGCCCACTCGTCGTACTGCTGCCGCTCCTCGCGGGTCGATGGAATCCAGCCGCCGATGCTCACCTGGCGGATCGGGAAGTCGGGACGCGAAAGCAGATCGGTCTCGGGAAACACGACGGTCTGCCGCTCCGGCACCACCTCGCCCCAGTCGCCGGGGAAATACCAGCGGCAGCCGAGCCGTTCCAGGAATTCGTAGGCCGCATAGAGCGTCCCTTGGTAAGGGCCATCGGAATTGCCGCCGACCACGACGAGCTCACCGAGAGTCTTGATGACAAAGCCCTCTTCCTCGAACACGCGCGGATCGCCGACCACCTCCTTGAAACCCGACGGCACCTTGACGCCCTTGGCGGCTGCCAGCCGGGTGTGCCCGACCGCGATCGTCACCGGCATGCCCGTCTCGTCGGGCTGCCCCTCCGTGACGATGGGCAGCCGGGCGCCGCTCATCTTCTCCACATACGTCTGGATGGCTTCGGCCGCGCGAAGCCACTTGGACTTCGCGACCGGCGGCACGCGTGCCTTCGGGTTGGCCGGCGGCGGCGGCGCCGGCGGTTCGGGCGGCACCACGATCACGGCGTTCGGCCTGCCGTTCTGAACCAGGGTCAGGTCGGCGGCGGCCGCCGTCGCACAGGGAACCGCCACCGCCAGCAATACGAGTGCCGCGCGTGCCCATTGAATCATCGATGCCTGTTTCATGGCCATGCTCCTGCCAAACCCCGCACGCATGGCCGCAGGCCATGCACATCCATAAAATGAAGTCAACGCGTGGAAGTATAGCGATTGCGGCGGACGGCGTCGACCCCCGGCGTCACTGGACGACCGAGTCGACCGCGCCTTCCGCCAGGCGCGTCAGCAGGCGCGTGCCGGGCGGAGCGTCGGCGGCGGACCGGACGACGCGGCCATCGGCCCGCCGCGTGATGCTGTATCCCCGGGCCAGGACGGACAGCGGACCGAGCGCCTGCAACTGACGCCCGGCCGCGGCCAGCCGCTGCCGCATCCGCTCGACGTCCAGCCGCGGCCGATCGTGCAGGCGCCGCCCGGCATCCTCGATCCGGCGCCGCAGGCGCGGCAGTTCGGAACCCTGGCTGATTTGCAGACGGGCCTGCAGCCGATCCAGCCGCCGGCGCGCCTCGCGCGGCCGCGCGTCGAGCGCCAGGCGCATCCGGGCCAGCCGCTGGTCGAGCGCCTGGCGGAGGCGCGGCAGATGGCCGGCACGGATGGCGTCGAGCGCCGCCTGCGCGCGCTCGACTCGCCGCCGATCCCGCTGCAGCCGGTCGGCCAGGCTCCCCTGGAACCGCATCTCCAGATGGTCGATCCGCTGCCGGAAGCGGTCGACGGCGTGTTCCGGCTCGCTGAAGACGCGGTTGGCGCGCGCCGCGGCCAGGCGGCCCCGCAGCAGATCGAGCCGGTGCCGCGCATGGCGGTTCATGCGGCGCGACAGTCCATCGAGCTGGGCGACGAAGTCCTCCTTGCGTCCAATCACCTGCTCGGCCGCCGCCGAGGGGGTCGGGCAGCGGAGGTCGGCCACGAAGTCGCTGATGGTGAAGTCGATCTCGTGACCGACCGCCGAAATGACCGGAATGCGCGACGCCGCGATGGCGCGGGCGACCACCTCCTCGTTGAACGGCCACAAATCCTCCAGGCTGCCCCCGCCGCGCGTGACCAGGATGACCTCGCGCCGCGGATGGCCGGGCAGCACGCCGCCCGCCGGATCGCCCACGGCGTTGAGCCGCTCGATCCCCAGAGCGATCTCGGCGGCGGCCCCCGCGCCCTGCACGCGGGCGCCGCGGATCAGAATGTCGAGATTGGGGAAGCGGCGGTCGAGCACCTTGAGGATGTCGCGCAGAGCCGCCCCGCTCGGCGAGGTGACGATGCCGATGCGCCGCGGCAACCGCGGGATCGGCCGCCGGGGCCGGTCGAACAGCCCTTCGTCGGCCAGCTTCTTTTTGAGCGCCTCGAAGCGGGCCATCAGCTCGCCCTGGCCGGCCCGCTCCATCTTCCGCACCGCAAGCTGGTACTTGCCTTGCGGCGCGTAGACCGTCAGCAGACCGAACACCCGGACCGCCATGCCGTCGGCCGGCTCGACATCGAGCGTCGCGGCGACGTTGGCGAAGAGCACCGCGTTGAGCTGCGCCCCGGCGTCCTTGAGCGTGAAGTAGGTGATGCCGGAGGTCTGCCGACGCACGTTCGAGATTTCGCCCGCGACCCAGACGGCGCCCACATCCTGCTCGAGCTTCTGCCGAATGAGCTGGGTGAGCTGGGTGACGGTATAGGCCAGCGGCTGTGGCGCGACGCTCATGGCGGCTCAGTCCAGCAAGTGGGCGCCATCGTCGCGCAGACGGATGCGCGCGATCGAGACGGCCCGCCCCGTGGGCCGGTCGAGATCGATCAGGGCGCCCTCCAGCACGGCGGGCCCCTTGGCGACCTCGAACCGGGCCGGCATGCCGCTGACGAATTTTCTGAGCACGGGCTCGACCTCACGGCCGATGACCGAGCCGGAGGGGCCCGTCATGCCGAGATCGGTGAGGTAGGCGGTCCCGCGGGGAAGGAGCTGTTCGTCGCTGGTCTGGACATGGGTGTGCGAACCGACCACGGCCGCCACGCGGCCATCGAGGTGCCAGCCCATCGCGATCTTCTCCGAGGTGGCCTCGGCATGAAACTCGACCAGCACGGGCGGGCCGGCTGGCATGCGCTTGAGCAGGGCGTCGATGCAGACAAACGGGCAGTCGACCGGAGGGAGAAACACGCGTCCCAGCAGACTGACCACCGTCAGCGGTCCCAGCGGTGTCTGGACGGTGGTCCAGCCCTGGCCCGGACAGGCGGCGGGCAGGTTGGCGGGGCGCACGATGCGGCGCTCGCGGGCGACGAGGGCGTCGGTCCCCTTCTGAGTCCAGACGTGGTCGCCGAGCGTCAGGACATCGGCGCCCGCCGCGAACAACTCCTCGGCCAGGGCCTCGGTGATGCCGCTGCCGGCCGCGGCGTTCTCGGCATTGGCCACGACAGCCTGCACGGCGTTGTCGGCACGCAGGCGCTTGACGGCCTGCTTGAAGATGCGGCGCCCAGGGCTGCCGACGATGTCTCCGACGATCAGAATCTTCATCCTAATCGTCCTGGAACCGTTGTTGACATGATTGCATGATTGGCCTGATTGTTGGGTTTCGCCCGGGACGCCCGCGAAGCTGCGCCACCCTAGCGTGCATACTCGACACAGCGCTGCTCGCGGATCACGACCACGCGGATCTGGCCCGGGTAGCGCATTTGCGCCTCGATCTGCCTGCTGATTTCGCGCGCCAGCAGCATGGCGTCGTTGTCGTTGACCGCTTCGGGATCGACGATCACCCGGACCTCGCGGCCGGCCTGGATGGCGAAGGTGTTCTTGACGCCCGGGCAGGCGTTGGCGATCGCCTCCAGCTTTTCCAGGCGCTGGACGTAGATCTCGGTGTTCTCGGAGCGGGCGCCGGGGCGCGAACTGGAAATCGCATCGGCCGCCGAGCACAGCACACCGTAGAGGCTGACCGATTCGACGTCTCCGTGGTGCGACTCGACGGCATTGACCACCAGCGGATCCTCGCGGGCGCGCCGGAGCATTTCGGCGCCGATATGGGCGTGGCCGCCCTCGACCTCCTGGCTCGCGCTCTTGCCGATATCGTGGAACAGGCCGACGCGGCGGGCAATCTGGGTGTCGAGGCCCATCTCGTCGGCCAGGATCCCCATCAGGCGCGACACCTCGAGGGCGTGCTGCAAGACGTTCTGAGAATAGCTGGTGCGGAACTTCAGACGCCCCAGTTGCCGCAGCAACTCGGTGTCGACATGCTGCTGCCGGGCGGCGTAGGCGGCTTCGCGGCCGGCCTCCAGGATCGTCTCGTCGAGGTTGGCCTGCGCCTTGGCCACTTCCTCCTCGATGCGGGTCGGATGGATGCGCCCGTCGGCCACCAGGGCCTCCAGCGCCTGGCGCGCGATCTCGCGCCGCACCGGATCGAAGCCGGATATCACGACGGCCTCCGGGGTGTCGTCGATCAGCAGGGTCATCCCGGTCGCCGCCTCAATGGCGCGGACGTTGCGGCCCTCGCGCCCGATGATGCGCCCCTTGATCTCCTCGCTCGGCAGGCTGACCGTGCACGTCATGTTGGAACTGGCGTGAGGCGCGGCATAGCGCTGAATCGCCAGGGTCACGACTTCGCGGGCCTCGGTCTCGGCGGTCTCGCGGGCCTCCTCCTGCAGGCGCCGCAGCAGGCTGCCGGTTTCGGCGCGCACCTCGTCCTCGACCTTCTGGCGCAACTCGCGGCGCGCCTCCTCCTGGGTCATCCCCGCCAGCCGCTGCAGGCGCGCCTGCGCCTCGCTCTTCAGCCGTTCGACCTCCTGGCGCCGCGCGGCCAGTTCCGCGGCCTCCCGCTCCAGTTCCGCCTGCCGCGCGACGGCCGCCTCCTCCTTGGCCTCGACGACCTTGAGCTTGCGGTCCATGTTCTCCTCGCGCAGCACGAGACGGTCGTCGAAATCCTGCAGCTCCTTGCGCCGCACCTTGGTGGACTGCTCGAACGCCTCGCGCGCCTGGACGACCTCGGCACGCGCCTGGATCTCGCCCTCGCGGATCCTTGCGGCGGCTTCGGCATCGGCGGCGTCGAGCTTGGCACGCGCCTGCTTCTCGATCGAATCGGCCTGCCAGCGGCCGAGCAGGGCGCGGACGCCGTAGCCGGCGAGCAGGCCGGCCAGCGAGGCGAGACTTCCCAGCAGAACCGGATTCAAGCGTTCCGCTCCTTCCCGGCGGCACGGTCGCGGTGCAGCCGCCGCGCGAGCGACCCGCCCCACCCCAGCTTGTGGCGCAGGACGGCGTAGGGATCGCCGCCGGCCAGACCGGCCAGGCGGATGATGACCGCGGACTGCTCGATCTCGACCCAGTCGCCAAGATCCAGCGACCCGCATTCCCGGCCATCGAGGGCCAGCAACAGCGGCACGGGCGCCGCCAGGCAGCGGAGGACGATCCGGCAATCGGCGGGAATCACCAGCGGCCGCGCCCCGAGCGAATGGGGACAGATCACATTGATGACCCGCGCCGCCGTCTCGGGCATCAGCACCGGACCGCCCGCCGCCAGCGAATAGGCGGTCGATCCGGTCGACGTCGCGACGATCACGCCGTCGCAGGCATAGTCGGTCACGGGGGTGCCGTCGAGTTCCAGGCCGATGTGCACCAGACGCGCGCACGTGCCGCGCGAGAGGACGACATCATTGAGCGCGCTCAGGCCAACCGGTGTCCGCGCGCCGTCCGCGCGGACGAGGGTCGCGCCCAGCGTGCTGCGCTCGCTGACCGCGAAGCGATCCTCGCGCAGCGCCAGGAGGGCATCGTCGAAATGGGCCTCGTCCACGCTGGTCAGATAGCCCAGCGAACCGATGTTGAGCCCCATGATCGGAAGGCGGGCATCCTCCAGCTCATGCGCCGCCTGCAGCAGCGTGCCGTCGCCGCCCAGCACGATGACGGCCTCGACGCGGCCGGCCAACGCCCGCACCAGGCCGACCGTTTCCAGTTCCGTGCGTTGCGCCAGCGCGCCGGTGGCGGCGTCGGCGACCAGCCGCAACCCCAGACGCCCCGCCGTGTCGCACACCCGCCGCACGGCATCGGCGGCATGTGCATTGGCGGTGTTGGCGGTGAGTCCGACGGTTTGCATCACGGCTCTTTCTGCGCCGGCGGCGCCTTGGCCTGGCCGGCCTCGCGCGGGGCGCCGCGCAACTGGATGTGGAGTTCCCGCAGCTGTTTCTCGCTGACGGTGGCGGGGGCCTGCATCATCAGGTCCTGCGCCTTCTGGTTCATCGGGAAGGCGATGACCTCGCGGATGTTCTCCTCGCCGGCCAGCAGCATGACCATCCGGTCGATGCCCGGCGCGATGCCACCGTGCGGCGGGGCGCCGTAGCGGAAGGCGTTCAAGAGGCAGCCGAAACGCGACTCGACATCCTCCCGGCTGTAGCCGGCGAGGGCGAAGGCCTTGTACATGATCTCGGGACTGTGGTTGCGGATGGCGCCGCTGGAGAGCTCGACCCCGTTGCAGACGACGTCGTACTGGTAGGCGAGGATCGAGAGCGGATCGGCCGCATCCAGCGCCTCCAGACCGCCCTGGGGCATCGAGAAGGGATTGTGCGAAAACGCAACGGCCCCCGTCTCGCTGTCGCGCTCGTACATCGGGAAATCGACGATCCAGCAGAAGCGGAAGACGTCCTTCTCGACGCGCCCCAGGTCGCGGCCGAGCTTGCAGCGGATATCGCCCCCCACACGGGCGGCGGCCGACGCCTCGTCGCAGAAGAAGAACATCACGTCGCCGTCGCGCATGGCGCCGGCCTGCGCGAGGGCGCCCAGCTCCGCGTCCGTCAGGAACTTGCGGATCGGCCCCTTGACGACGTCGCCATCCCAGACGAGGTAGGCCAGCCCCTTGGCGCCGAGACCCATCGCGTACTCGACGAGCTTGTCGAAGAAACTGCGCGGCTGCGTCTTGATCCCGGGAACCGGCAGGGCCCGCACGACGGCGCCCGAGGCGATCGCGCCGGCAAAGGCCTTGAAGCCCGACTGCCGAAAGACCTCCGTGACATCGCACATCTCGAGCGGAATGCGCAGATCGGGCTTGTCGCTGCCGTACTTCAGCATCGCCTCGCGGTAGGGAATGCGGCGCCAGGGGGCGGAATCGACCGTCTTGCCGGAGAACCGCGTGAACGTGCTGTGCAGAACCGACTCGACGACGGCGAAGACCTCGTCCTGCGTGACGAACGACATCTCGATGTCGAGCTGGTAGAACTCGCCGGGCGAGCGGTCGGCACGGGCGTCCTCGTCGCGGAAGCAGGGGGCGATCTGGAAGTAGCGGTCGAAGCCGCCGACCATCAGGAGCTGCTTGAACATCTGCGGCGCCTGCGGCAGGGCGTAGAACTTGCCGGGATGCACGCGGCTCGGCACGAGGTAGTCGCGCGCCCCTTCGGGCGAGCTGCTCGTGAGGATCGGTGTCTGGTACTCGTGGAAGCCCTGCGCTTCCATCTGACGGCGCACGTGCGAGATCACCCCCGAGCGCAGCAGCAGGTTGCGGTGAACCCGGTCGCGGCGGATGTCCAGAAAGCGGTATTTGAGCCGCGCCTCCTCGCCCGCCTCCTCCTCGCCCGCCAGGACAAGCGGCAGCACCTCGGCGACCGATTCGACCGTGCAGGCCTCCGCGACCAGCTCGACCTCCCCGGTGGGGATGTCGGGATTGACCGTCTCGGGGTCGCGCCGGGTGACGGAGCCGGTCACCGTGATGACGCTCTCGACATGCAGCCGGGTGAGCTCGTCGAAGAACGGGCGGCTCGGATGGACGACGACCTGCGTGACGCCGTAGTGGTCGCGCAAGTCGATGAAGAGGATGCCGCCGTGGTCGCGCTTGCGGAAGACCCAGCCGGAGAGGCGGGCCGTATCGCCGGCGTGTGTGGCGCGTAACTCGTTGCAGGTGTGCGTTCGGTAGATGTGCATGCCAAGATCCAGAAAGTCAGTCAACGTGACGGAGCATTGTAACAGGCCACCGGCCGGCAGGGAACTTGAAATTCACGGGGCGGTGTAATCGGGTTGGACGACAGGGGATGCGAAGGATGAGCATGCATCCGTGGGCAAGCGGTGGCGAAGTTCGGACGTTCGCCCGGTGGAGCCAACACATGTGGTTCTATCGGCACAGCCGCGTCGGAGTCCCGCCTTCAGGCGGCAGTCGCCAAGGGGCTTCAGCCCCGTGTACCGTCCCCATCCCACGGGTCCCGGGCCTGTGGGCCCTCGCTGGATTCCGGCCGAAGCCGGAAGCACGCAGATGCCTGGCCCTATGGATGTTCCGTCTTCGGATGATTTTCCCGGCATGCTTTTAGAGGCGCCCTTTGCGCTGCAGTTCGCGCAGCGTGGTGGTCAGAAACGACTCGGCCAGGGTGTTGTCCAGCGTGACATCGAACCCGACGCTCGGTCCGTCGGAGCGGATACGGATCGACTGGGCGAGCGCGGCCCACTGCGGCTCGGAGGCGGCACGGAAGGCGGCCATGGCCTGCAGGCCCGTCAGCATCTGCGCCAGATTGGCTGCCGCGGTGGCGTCGGCCGTCCGTGCCACGAGGCTGATCCCCAGACGCTGGTCCGGCAACGCACGGGCATGGAGCGCAATGCCGGTGGCCTGCGCGAACATCGCCGACTCGGGGAGCAGGCGCATCAGCGCCTGGCCATCGCGGGCCAGCAGCGACAGCATCGCGCCGGAACCGGTACCGGAGCCGTCCCCGAAAGCCCGGAACGTGGCGAGGTCGGTCCCCGGCTTGGCGAGCTCGCGGGCCACGGTGGCGACCGCGGCAGCATCCTCACCCACGCACAGGCGACGGCCGGCAACGTGAGCAAACAACGGCAGGCCCAGCCGATCAGCCCGCAGCCCCAGCAAGGAGACACCGTCGCGGGTCAGAGCATGGAAACCGGGCTGCTGACGGGCGAGCGCCAGCAGGCGGGCCTCGTTCCAGCGCCCCTCGACCAGCAGCACCTGGTTCGTGGCGTCGAGGCCGATCAGCGTGACCCGCTGCAGATCGGCCGTCGGATTGATGCCCGCCTCCTGCGCCCGCTGCCTCCAGTGCGCGACGCGGCGGCCGACCTCGCCGGGTGCCGCCGCGTAGAGGCGCTGAAACACCGGCCAGGCCGTGACGGCAGCCATCCGTCCCTGCAGCAGCCAAGCCGATGCCCCCGGCACGCCGTCCAGACTACCTTCAGCCGCCTGCCGTCCGGCCGGTTCGGCCGCCAAGGCGCCGAAGTTCCCCAGAAGGCCGATCGCTATCAATCCCGCGCCTATGACGTGGTTACGCATGCAACTCCTCGCTACGTCCCTGAATTGGGACTACTCGGTTAGTTTAGCACATACGACCCCCGCCTTGCACCCACGCAGTTGCCCCGTTCCCGTTCCCGAACGGGTTGCTACCGCCGCAGGCGGCGGGAACGCGCGCGCAGTCAAAAAAGAGGCGCCTGGAAGCGGATAGGGCACCCGTCCGTTTGCGACCAGCGTATCCGCTAGTGCCTGTTCAGGGCCGTCTCGAGATAGGCGGCCACCGCGCCGCGCGAGGCGGGCAGCTGCGTGCAGCGGGTGGGTCTGTCCGCCAGCTCATCGAGCAGCGGGTGGTGCGCGAGATCGTCGCCGGTCGCCTGCCGGATAGCCTCGCCGAACTTGGCGGGGTGCGCCGTCGCCAGGCAGATGGTCGGCACCGAACGGTCGCTCCGTTGGCGGGCGACATGGACGCCCACGGCCGTGTGGGGATCGAGCAAATAGTGGTGGCGCACCCAGATTTCGCGGATCGTCGCGAGGGTCGACGCCGTGTCGCCGCTTCCCGCCACCATCACGGGATCGTCGAGCGGAGCCTGGTTGGCGGTCAGCGCGAGGGCGCTGGTCCGCCGGAAGGTTTCCATCCAGCCGCGGACCAGGGCGGCATCGCCCTCGGCCCGGTAGTAGAGGTAGCGCTCGAAGTTGCTGGCCACCTGGATGTCCATCGAGGGACTCAGGGTGGCCGCCACCTCGCCCACCCGGTAGACGCCGCTTGCGAAACAGCGCGCGAGAATGTCGTTTTCGTTCGTCGCCAGGATCAGTCGGTCGATGGGCAGCCCCATGCGCCAGGCCATGTAGCCGGCGAAAATATCGCCAAAATTGCCCGTCGGCACGCTGAAGCGGACGGAGGAACTTCCGGTCCGCTCCATCACGCGGAAGGCGGCGTAAAAGTAGTAGACGATCTGTGCGACGACGCGGGCCCAGTTGATCGAGTTGATCACGCCCAGGGAGTGGCGATCGCGGAAGGGGAGGTCGCCCAGGAGGCTCTTGACGATGGTCTGACAGTCGTCGAAGGTGCCGTCGAGCGCGAGGTTGTGGACGTTGCCGTCGAGCACGGAGGTCATCTGGAGCGCCTGGACGGGGCTGATGCGGCCGTGCGGATGGAGCACGAAGATGCGCATGCGGCGGCGGCCGCGGATCCCCTGGATGGCGGCGCTGCCGGTGTCGCCGCTGGTGGCCGCGACGATGTTGAGTTCCCGCCCCCCGTCGCCGAGAACCTCCTCGAAGAGGTTGCCGAGGACCTGCAGGGCCAGATCCTTGAAGGCCAACGTCGGCCCGTGGAAGAGTTCGAGCATGTGCAGATCGCCGATCTGGACGACCGGCGTGACCTCGGGATGCCGAAACGCCGCGTAACTGCGGCGGATCAGACTGCGGAGGGTTGCCGCGTCGAGATCGTCGGCGTAGAGACGGATGATCTCGAAGGCCAGGTCGGCATATCCGAGCGACGCCCACTCGGCCAGACGGCCGCGGACATCGGGAATCTCGGCCGGCAGCAACAGGCCGCCGTCGCGCGCGAGCCCGGCCAGAATCGTCGTGCGGAAAGACAGCCTTTCGCCGCCTCCCCGGGTGCTCAAATAGTCCATGCCGGTACGATAACGGGCACCCGATGAACTGTCGAGGCGAAAGCGGCGGCAAGCCGATTCGAGTCCATGCATCGCCGGGATTGACACGGCGCCAAGCGACCCGCTACAGTGGCATCCGCAACGCCGGTTTGTTGCCCAATGCCCGCTCCGACCTTCTGCCACGCTCGCGCGCCCCCGCAACGCATCAATATGAATATCCGTCTTTTTCTCAGCACCTTTCTCATGATTTTCCTGGCCGAACTGGGCGACAAGACACAGTTGTCCGTCATCGGGCGCGTCACCGATCCCGCCACCAAGTGGACTGTTTTCGGCGCGTCGTCGCTGGCCCTCGTCTGCTCGACCCTGATCGCCGTGCAGTTCGGCGGACTCCTGGCGCGCCATCTCGATCCTCGCATGATCAAGGTCGGCGCCGGCATCCTGTTTCTGACGATCGGATCCCTGGTGCTGATCGAAGGGCTGCGCCCGGCACCGGTGAGCGCCGCCGAAGCCGCTCCCGTCGGCGCACTCGGCCGCCTGGTGCTGAAGCAGGCAGCCCGGTTTGAGCGCGCGGCGGCCCGCGACTACCAGAAACTGGTTGCGCGCGCCACGCATCCCGAGGTACGCGCCATGCTGGACCAGTTGGCCCGCGCGGAGTCGGGGCATCTGGAGACCGTAACCCGGCTGCAACGGGATATGGAGCCGATCATCCTGCCCGAAACCACCCTCGCGCACCTGCCACCCGCGGCGGCACTGACGCACGATGTCGCGTCGAGCGAGGAACCCGTCCTGGGACATGCCATCGCCCATGAGGAGTGGACGGCCGCTTTCTACGCCCATCTGGCGCAGGTCACCGTGATTCCCTCCCTCAAACAGGCCTTTGCCGGGTTGGCAGCGGCGGAGACGCGGCATGCCGCCGATCTGCGGGCGTTGCAGCAACGCCTCACCGCGAACACCTGACGGCCGGGTGGACTCCCGCGGACCGTCTCCGGCTGATTGCCGATGGGCGCATCGATGAACCACCTATCCGACCGGGCGCTCGCAAGCGCGGCCAAGCTGATCCTGACCGGTCTGGCGGCCCTTCTGGCGGGCTGTCGTCAGCCCGGCCCCGCCCCGGCACCCGTGACCGCCCGCTGGCCGGTGATGAGCACGGTGGCCGAGCTTTCGCTCCCCGTCGGCGCCACGAATCTCCCGCGGCTGCAGCCGATCGTTGCCGGCTGCTTCGACGCCGTCGAGAACCGGCTGAGTTTCTTCAGGGAGACCAGCGACATTGCCCGCATCAACCGCCAGGCGGGCACAGGCATCCCCGTGGCGGTAGCCGCCGGCACCGCCGACGTCCTGGCCCAGGCCCTGAGCGTGGCGCGGGAAAGCGGCGGCGCGTTCGACCCGACCGTCGCGCCGCTGATGCGGCTTTGGGGGTTCCGCGGCGGGGTGACCAACCTCGCGCGCCCCGCGCACGAGGCGCTTGGCGGCACGCTGGCGCTCGTGGACTGGCGCCAGGTGACGCTGGTCGTCACGGCCGCCCCACCCCATGCCGCCGTCCACCTCGCGCGCCCCGGCATGGAACTCGATCTGGGGGGCATCGCCAAGGGGTACGCCGTCGACCAGGCCTACGACGCCCTGCTGCGGGAGGGATGCTCAGTCTTTCTCGTCAATCTGGCCGGCAACATGCGCGGCCGCGGAGCCCCCGCGGCCGGCCGTCGCGGCTGGAGGATCGGCATCCGCGATCCGCTGCAGGTGCAGGCCGGCGCCTGGCTCGGCACGCTCACACTGGAGGATGGTGAAGCCCTGGCGACCTCGGGCAATTACGAGCGTTTTGTCGTCGTCGAGGGCGAGCGCGTACCGCACATCATCGATCCCCGCGACGGGCAGCCGGCGCGCGGGCTGATTTCGGTCACGGTGCTGGCTGGTTCGGCCCTGGAGGCCGACGCGCTCTCGACGGCGCTCTTTGTCCTGGGAGTCGATCAACGCCGCACCGTGCTGCGCGCCCATCCCGGCTGCGGCGCCGTCTACCTCACCGACACCCGCCCGCCCCGCCTGCGGGTGACCCCGGAGCTACATGGGCGATTCCGGCCGGCACCCGGCTGGAAAACGGCCGTCGAGTGGGTCGACTAGGCCCGGACAACCAGCGCGGCGGTTATCAGCATGGCGCCGGCGAAGAGGGGATAGAGCAGCCCGGCGGCGGGGCCATCGATCAGCGCCGAGACGAGCAGCGGGGCAGCGACGACCCCCAGCGATCCACCGGCGATGATCACCCCCGCCGCCGCGCCACTCCGTTCGGGCCGCCGCGTCACCCCGAGTGCCACGATCAACGGCCAGATGCCCGAGCACGTAAACCCGGCGAGGACGAAGAGCGCGAGGCTGGCCGGCCAGCCGGACGCCCCCCACTGGGCGCCAAGCGTGATCGCGCCCGCCAGCGCCAATCCGCCAACCAGGCGTTCCGTCGGGAGGCGTTCCGGAAGGGCGGCGCAGAGGACACGACCGATCAGCATGCCGACCCACACCAGCGTGATGGCCAGGATCGCCCACGGCTCGGGCGCCTGGTGCCGCACCTGCAGATAGACGGCCGCCCCCATGACCAACCCCGCCTCGGCGAGCACATAGCCGAAAAGGGCGAGCGCCAGGCGGCGGACGAAGGGATCGCGCAGGGGGTGCGCCGGACCGCCCGCCGCGGCCGGCACACTCCCAGCCGGTGCCGGCGCGGGCGACAACCAGTACAGCACCAGCAGCACCAGCCCCAGCAGCACCTCGCCGGTGAAAAAGAACCGCCACGAGACGCCGAGCGGCAGCAGCAGCGCCATGACGGCCGGGGCGGCGGCGGCTCCGGCGCAGTAGGCGATCTGCGTCACGTTCAGCACGAACTTGCGGCGCTCGGGGTAGAGATCGGCCAGCAGCGCCGATCCGAGGCTTTCGAGGATGCCGCCCCCCAGTCCCAGCAGGGCCGCCGCCACATGCGCCCCGGCCAGCCCGTCGACGACCGTCCAGCATCCTGCGCCGGCCGCGGTCAGGAGGCAACCTCCCATCAGGATCGTCCGTTTGCCGGTGCGCTCGCTGAGCAGCCCGCCGACCAGCGTGCTGATGAAGAACGCGCCGAACTGCGTCGCCACGACGCGCGC
>JAAYZJ010000230.1 GCA_012514915.1 Lentisphaerota bacterium
ACGGCAGTAGTAGGAGTTCTTGGGCTTGTCCACGCGGATGAACGTGCCGCTCTTGACCATCAGATTGCAGAGTTCGTCGTACTCGGCCTGCGAGCCATCGCAGATGCGAACCGCATCAGGCGTGCAGAGATCGATCCATTCCTGCAGCCAACTCTTGAGTTTGGGGTTCTTGAGGTCTTTCAGCGTCATGGGTGTCCTATGGGTGAAGGGTGGAGCAGATTAGCGCACAGGGCGCTTGATTGACGTGTTAGCATAGCGCAACCGGGGGCCAGACGGCAAGGGATTTTTCCCGGCAGCCGATATCCTTAACCGGTGACTTCGCGCCGTGGCCGTGCTATAATTACACATGATTATCGGGTTGTACCAGGCCCGGGCGAGCCGGTTTGCACACCGGGATTGCCGGGCCCAGCCCGTCTGGGAAAGACGCAGGAGAGAAGCACCATGTCCGTGGATAAGCACTCGAAAACCTTCAAGAACCTCCAGTACGCCTTTGCCGGCGAATCGATGGCGCGCAACAAGTACACCTATTTCGCCAGCGTGGCCCGCAAGGCGGGCTACGAGCAGATCGCCGCGATCTTCGAGGTGACGGCCCAGAACGAGAAGGAGCACGCCAAGCTCTGGTTCAAGGAGATGGACGGCATCGGCGACACGCTGCAGAACCTCGCCTCGGCCGCCGCCGGCGAGCACGAGGAGTGGACCGAGATGTACAAGAACTTCGCCGACGAGGCCGAGGCCGAGGGCTACGCCGACATCGCCCGCACCATGCGGCGGGTCGCCGAGGTCGAGAAGCGCCACGAGGGGCGCTACCGCAAGCTCATCGCCAACATCGAAAAGGGTGAGGTCTGGGTCCGCACCGGCAAGACGCGCTGGGAGTGCCGCAACTGCGGCTGGGTCTACGAGGGCGAAAAGGCGCCGGAACTCTGCCCGGCCTGCAAGCACCCCAAGGCCCACTTCGAGATCGAGGCGATCAACTACTAGCGCGCACTACCACCGGTAGTCGGCCGCGACATAGAAGCGCCGTTCGGCCTCGGGTTGCCCGACGAACGGCTCGAAATCGTCGTCGAGCAGGTTGGAGACGCCGACGGTCAGCGTGACCTGATCCGCCGCGGCGGGCTGCCACCGCACTTCGCTCCCCATCAGCGAGTGGGTGCGGCCCGAACCGCGCAACGGGTTGCGGGCCAGGCGCTGCAGGTTCTGCCAGATGCACAGGCGCCACCCCGGGGCGACCTGCCAGAGGGCTTCGACCTTCAGCTCCTGGCGGACGGCATCCAGAAGATAGCGGCTGGCGTGGTAGCGGGTGTCGGTCCGCAGGGTCTGCACCAGGCCGGCGAGGTTGAGATCCAGCCGGGGACCCAGCCGCAGCGTGGCGTCGCCGGCGACCCCATAGCGATCCAGGGTGTCGAGGTTGACAGCCTGGAAGCGCGTGTCGCCGGGCGTCAGCCGCAGCCAGTCCACGCTGTTGTCGCTCGACTCGGCAAAACCGACGATCTCGATCCGCGCGTCGTCGCCCACCCACTGCCAGCCCCATTCGCCGGTGCGTGTGTGCTGCCGCTCGAGCCCTTGATTGCCGAGCGAGGCGGGATTGTTGTAGTTGTATTCGGTGTAGGAGGGGAGCCGGATCGCCTCGCTGTAGCTGGCGAAGAGCGTGTGGCGCGGCGCGGGTTGATACACGACGCCCAGCGCGGGAAGCCAGCCCGGTTTGTCGTCCTCGAACCCCTCCACCGACCCGCCCGCCGTCAAAATCCAGGGGCCGGCCGTCCAGGAGGGGAGCACCGCCAGCGAACCCGCGGCCCGCTGGTGATCGCCCAGCGAACGGCTGCGGAGCTGCTCGCGGGTCAGCTCGCCGCGCAGATGCAGCGCGAGCCGCCCGCCCAGGCGGCGGATCCGCTCGCCATGCAGGGTCAACACGTCGCTGCGATGCCTGCTCGCGGCGCCGGCGTCCCGTCCTTCGTACCAGTAGGCGTCCTCGATCCGGTTGACCGACCCCGCGAGGCTGTCATAGTCCCGTTCCGCCCGGTCGCCCCGCCGGTACGAAGCCAGGGCCAGCGTGTTGCCGAGCTCCTCCTCCGACGGCAGTCCGGCGGGGGTGCCGTAGAAGCCGCGCGCGCCGAACTCGCGTCGCGAGGTGCTCGCCAGCAGATCGATGACCCCGTCGCCGGCCTGGAGCCGGCCCCGCCCTCCGACGTTCCAGCGCCTCAGGTCGTTGTCGGGCAGGCGGTCGGTGCGGTCGAGGCGATCCAGCCCGACAAAGAACGCGAGGCCGAGCCCGGGGACCTCCGGCACCGAGGCGATCCCCTGCTGCAGGCGTAGGTTGGCCTGCCCCGCCTCGCCCCCGACCAGGAGCAGGCGACCGGCCGTCGCGATCGGCGCCAGATCGAGGACGACCGCGCCGGAGGCGTGCCCCGGCGTGCGCGCGAGCCGCTCGATCCCCGTGGCCAGCCGGGCAGGGACGAAGAGATCGGCCGGCAAATCAAGATCGCCCTGGAAATGCTCGGTCTGCGGATTGCGGAGCGCCACCCCCTGAAGCAGCAGCCCACTGGTGTTGAAGGCACCGCCCCGCACGCTGAGATCGGCCTGCGCGCCGTGAAGCCCCTGCTGGCGCACGGCGGCAAGGGGCACGGCGGCAAGGGGCGCCACAGTCGACCCGCGGTGCAGGCCGCCCCCCGTCGATGGTGCCCGTTCCGCTTCAACCTCGATCGGCACGGGGTTGGTGAACAGCACGGGAGCGGCCTGCGCGACGGCAGGAGCCAGCGCAAGGATGAGCAGCCAAGTGCGGGAATGCATGGGCCAGGATTATAGACGAGTCCCGACGCAATCGTCAACCATGCTTTATTTTATGGTTTACGATTATCCCCCACACGCGATCTTGGCGGTTGGCGACTACCGTCGACGACGGTCGACGACCGCCGGGGACGGCGGACTCCAGCATGCCGGCTCATCGGTTCGCCAGCAACGCGCCCCCGAACGATAGAACTTCCGACCTTTAGAACTTCCGAACTTTAGAACTTCAGAACTTCAGAACTTCCGAGTCTCACCGCGTGCCGACAAGGGTGCGCGCGAGCGTTTCGGCGGCGAGGCGCCGCCCGGCGTCGGTCAGCGCGCCGTCGACCACCGAGGCCGTCGCCTCGCGCGTGTGGCACAGGGTGTAGAAATCGGCCACGGTCACCCCCAGGGCGTCGGCCACGCGCAGCACCGCCTCGGCGTAGGGGCGCATGGGGTCGGATCCGCCCGGCGACGGCGGCAACATCTCGGCGGGCAGCAGCCCCGGCGGCGGCGTCAGCAGCACGACCTGCGCCGGCAGGGCGTCGCGCAGCAGGCCGACCAGCCCGGCCAGGCGCCGCTCGAAGGCCTCGAGCGTCTCGCCGCGGGCCGGTCCGTGCATGTCGGGCGCGACGACGACGATATCGGCCGGCCCCGCCAGGTCGAGCCCCGCCAGCGGCGCCAGGCGGTGGAGGGCCCCGATCTCGGAACGGGCCGCCAAATCCTCGATCGGCTGCCGCCGGTAGCGGATCGACTCGGCGGCGAGGCCGGGGATGCGCGCGCCGAAAACCGGCAGATCGGCGAGCAAGGCCCGGTCGAAGGCCGCGCCCGCATCGTCGCCGCCCAGCCTGGGCGGCGCCAGAAACCCATCGAGCAGGACAAGCCGCAGCCCGGCACGCATGCCGGAAAAGGGAGGCGGATGGCCGCTCGAGGCGCGCCGCGGCACCAGCGCGCACGCCGCGCCGTCGATCAGCAGAAAGCTGCCATCGGTCGCCGCAGGCAGACGGTCGAACGGCTGGCGCAGCAGGCGGACCTCGTCGTGCTGGATCGTCACGCCGGCATGGCCGACGGTCCAGCGGATGGCGGCGAGGTCGTTCACCGTGCCGACCGGCAGCACGAGCCGCGTCCAGCCCTGATGCAGGGCGACAACCTCGTGGACGACCTGCTCGCTTCCGTCGGGCGCCGTGACCCAGGCGGTCAGGGTGAACGGCAGGCCGTCGGGCGCCGTGCCGCGCAGATGGATCTCGGGGCGGGCCGGATCGTCGTCGTAGGCAATGGCGGGCACGCCGTGCAGCCGGGTCGCCAGACGGTATTCATGGGCGACGGCATCGGGAATCTGGACGGTCAGGCGGGCCTGCGCCCGCTCCCCTTTGGCGTTCGTCACCGCCAGTTCGACGGGGATCGCGCCGGTGTTGGTGACGATCACGCGGCACTGCGGCGTGGCGCCCAGTTCGCGCCCGTCCAGCGTCCAGCGGCAGGCGACCCCGGCGGCGCCCTCCCAGGCGGCGTGCAGGCTGCGCAA
>JAAYZJ010000231.1 GCA_012514915.1 Lentisphaerota bacterium
AAGCTCGCGACCAAGATTTGCGGAAGCGCCACTCCCGCACTCCCGAACTTTAGAACTCCCGCACTTTAGAACTTTCCCCTTGGCGTCCCTGGCGGCTTGGCGGTTCAGCCTTTTCGCCAAAGCTCGCGACCAAGATTTGCGGAAGCGCCACTCCCGCACTCCCGAACTTTAGAACTCCCGCACTTTAGAACTTTCCCCTTGGCGTCCCTGGCGTCCTGGCGGTTCAGCACACCCCCACACTCCCCCACGCTTACACGCCGGCACTGTCCTCAGCGCCGGCGGATGCCGAGCAGGACCGGGACGGGGCGGGTGAGAAGCCCGGAGGGGCGGTTGACCAGGCGCACGGGACCGCCGGGCGCGGTCTGCACGAAAAGGGCGCTGCTGCCGCCGCCGTCGAGGTTGAGCCCCTCGCTGCAGCCGAGTTCGAGCAGCAGCGTCCCGAGCTCGGCCATGTCCATCCCCTCGCTGACGCCGGGCTGGCGCCCGTCGACCACGACGATCCACAGCCAGCGCCGCGCGGCATCGAAACCGACGGCGCTGCGGGGCGCGAGGCTCTTGCCGCCCGACGGGCGGCCGGTCACCTTGCCCGCCTGCAGGACGGGGCCGAAGCCGCCGACGCCCTGGCGCACGCCGGGCGGCGGCGCCTCGCGCGCGATGGCGGGGCGTCCCGACGCGTCGATCCAGAAGCACCAGCCGCTGCCGTCGGGCGGGCTGCGCAGCACGCCGTCCTCGAGGGCCAGGCCCGAGATGTTCGCCGGCCAATCGTGGACGTAGGCGTTGGGCTTGATGCCCGCCTCGTCGGCGACGGGAGCGAAGGGGTTCGTGTTGACCGCCACCAGGAGATGGCGGTTCGAGACGGTGATCTCGGGATGGCGGAGGCGCGTCTCGGCCGGCCCGTCGCCGTCGGGATCGGGGGTGGCGACGATGCACGCCAGTTCGGTGCGGCGGCTGCGCAGGTCGTAGCGGACGGCGTGGATCTGGAGCGGGCGCGGCTCCTGACGCACCTCGTGCCGGTAGTCCCAGGGGAGCGTGGACGCCCCCGCCCCACCCCATTCGCCGCGGACGGCGCGGCAGCCGCTCAGCGCGCCGGCGAGGGCGCCGCAACCGAGGATCAGCCACAGACTCCGGGCACGCACGAGGTCAGTCCTGTTCGTAGTGGCGCCGGTAGTACTGGTTGAAGGCGTAGTAGATGATGTTGACGCCCAGCTTGTAGGCCTGGTCGGCGACCTGCGCCGAGGCGCCGGAGTGCCCGTCCTTCCAGGCGTCGTTGATGTCGCCGGGGTGGTAGAAGACGATCCAGCGCCCCTCGTGGCGGATGCCGAGGGCGCGGCTGCCGTCGTGGTGCCAGAAGGGGGGGGCGCCGTCGGGGAAGACGAAGGGGGCCTGGTAGATCGGGTCGTCGTTGGCGATATCGACCAGGTTGCGTCCGGGGAAAACCTGCGCGAGCATGCGGCGGACGCTGCGGCCGAAGTGGCCGCCGCCGTTGTCGATGAAGAGCATGCCGCCCTCGCGTTCGCAGTACTCGCGCAGGATCCTGGCTTCGCGCGTGGTGATGCCCAGGTTGCCGCGGCCGGTCAGGAAGACGAAGGGGGGCGAGCGCTTCTTGGGAAACAGCGGCAGGCGCTCGATGTCGCGCGCCTCGGTCTCGCGGGCGATGGGGAGCCCGGTGAACTGGTTGAAGCGGACGAGGAGGTTGTAGTCGGCGCCGCGGCCCATGTCCTGGTCCCAGTCGCCGCCGGCGTACTTGAGGCGGATGAAGCGGACATTGGCGCCCTCCATGCCCTTGGGCCAGCCGCCGCCCTTGCCGCCACCCTTGCCGAGCTTGCCGCTGGCGGGGTCGGCCTGGTAGGTGTCGCGGGTCTGGTTCTCGAGCTCGGCGAGCGTTTTGATGTCGTCGACGTTCATCCGCTCGAGGATGTAGGGGCTCCAGGGGTTGACGGTGAGCTTCTGCTGCTTCTGCTTCTGGGGGGTGCGCTTCATCTTGACGACCTGGACCTCGATCTCGCCGCTCCCCTTGACGATGCCGTAGGGATCCTCGCGGCCGCAGCCGCGGATGATCAGCGGGAGGACGATGGCCCCAACTGCCAGGGACCAGGCCCAGTAGAGGGAGCTGCGCCAGCGGGGGTCGTGGCCGCCCGTGCGAAGGTTGCTGAGGATCCGCTCGCCAAGGGCGCGGCCGTGGCCCGCGCCGGTGTACCAGCGGCGCGTGCCGACCATCAGGAGGGCGACGAGCATCAGCAGGGGCCAGAGGGCGACGAGGGGGGCGCCGAGAAAGACGCCCGTCCAGATGTCGTTGCGGGCGAGCTTGTCGAAGCCGCGGTAGTCGGCGTTGTGCAGCAGGGCGGGGGCGACGAGGAGCCAGCGGCAGACGAGGTACCCGAG
>JAAYZJ010000232.1 GCA_012514915.1 Lentisphaerota bacterium
CCGTCCGGGAGAGGGGCCCGCCACACGGCGTGGACCGAGCGCGGGAGGGTATCCCGACCGGCGCGCTCCGGCTGCCGAGCCGTTCCGCCGCGAGCCGCCACCGCCGCCACTTCCGCTCGATGTCCGCTTCCTCCCCGAGCAGAAGGCGCTTGGCACGATCATCCGCCGCATCCTGGCCACGCGCCGCGCGTATCCCATCCGCGACATCGTCAAGTTGTTCCAGAACAGCGACGAGGGCCTGCTGGTCCGTATCGAGGCCACCGGGCAGGCCGGCCCCGATTTCATGCTTTATCAGTGCCGGGTCTGCGGCATGCCCGCCCTGAGCGAGGAGGAGGTTCGGGATCATCTGCTGCGCAGGCACCTCGGCGACTTCTACGACGTGGAGGAGGTCGACGGGGAGCCGCCGTCCGGCAGTTTCCCCTGCGTGGCGCGGTGCGGACTGAGCGGTGAACTGCTGGGGCCGCCCAACCACCACAGCTTCGGCCTCCGTGTGGCGGAGATGCTGCGCGACCGCTATCCGCAGATGACCGAGGAGGAGTACCGCGGCCGCGTGGAAATGGTGCGCGATCCCGAGGTGGTCGAGGCCTGGCGCGAGGCGAGCCGCCGTAAGCGGCTGTATCGCCGCAAGACGAACGCGGCGGCTGCCACCGCGGCCGGCGGCGGCGAACCGGCCGCCGGCCCCGCCGCCAACCCCGAGGCGGCATCCGACACGGGGATGGCTCCCGCGACCGCGGCCGAACCCGACGCCACGCCGGTTCCGGAATCCGCGGCAACGCCCATCGAGCAGGCCGCGGCCGAACTGCAGTTCAACCGCGAGATCGTGCCGCAGCAGATCGGCGGCGCACGGCAGGTGGTCTGTCCGGCGGTGTCGCTCAAGAACCTGCCGAACCGGCGGCTGGCCGCGCTGCTCAGCGCCCGCTTCAACGAGGAGACGCAGCGGCACGGCACGCTCTTCTTCGCCGTCCACGGCGCTTTCCGGCATCGCAAGCTCCACTTCTTCCGCGCCGGCGACGCCCGTGGGCCCGAGTTCGTCATGGGGGTCAAGCCCGCGCCCATGGACACGACGCACATGGTCGCGCGGCTGCGCGACATCCTCGCGTTTGTGACGGCCAATCCGTCCTGCACACCGCAGGCGCTGAGCGACGCGCTTGCACCGGGGGGCGACGAGGCGGCGCAGGCCGAACTGGCGACGCAAATCCAGTGGCTGGTCGAAAAGGGCCACCTGATCGAATTCTTCAACGGCATGCTGTCGATGCCGGCCGAATTCCCCGTTTTTCGCCCTCACGGCAAGCCGCCGAAACGCGCCGAGACCACGCCGACGCCGCCTCGTCCGCGTGAGCCCGGCGGCAAGCCGCGCGGCGCGGTTGCGGCTGCTTCGGCGCCGGCCGACGACATGAATCCTCCGGCCGCTGCCGTTGTTGAACCGGCACCGGCCGACGACACGAACCTTCCGGCCGCTGCCGTTGTTGAACCGGCGCCGGCCGACGACACGAACCTTCCGGCCGCTGCCGGCAGGGAATCGGCAATCCACGAGCACGATACGGAGACGCAGACCCATGAAACTTGACCGACAGAGATGGATGATGGGGCTGCTGGCGGCCCTCCTGGCCTTGGCGTTGCCCTCGCGGGGCGCCTCGGATTCGCATTTCGAGATCGGCGTGGGCGCCAACTACTGGGTCGCCATCGAGGACGCGGCCGACGAGTCGTTCGACGAGGACGGCATCGGCTGGATGATCTCCACCCGCTACATGGCAACCCCTTACTTCGGGATCGGCCTGGAACTTGAACGGTCGCCGGACAACTACGTGCAATTCGACGAGCCCATCTACTGCCCGGCGGCCTATCTGATCGTTGGCAAGGGTCTCTATGCGGCGCTGGGCGTCGGAACCTACTTCTACGATGGTGAATTCTACGAGGACGTCTTCTACGCGCTGCGAGCCGGCATCAAGGCCGAGCTCCTGCCGAACATCATCCTCGACATCAACGTCAACTACCGCGTCGATGAATGGAGCGGCATCCGGAATGTCGACGACGACATCGACACCGACAATGTGATCCTGGGCGCCGCCTTGCGCCTGAAATTCTAGCGCGCTCACCGCACCAGCAGCACGCTGCCCGGCGGCGGGGCGATCCGGAGGAACGTCCAGGTGCCGGACGTTGCGCCGTACTCATGGGGTGGCATGAAATAACCCACGCCGTTGGTCACGCTGATGCTGCCCTCGAAATCGGGGTGCGTTGGACTTGCTGTCAGCCGCTCGACCGGCGCGCCGACAATCAGGTTTTCGAGATCATTGTCGGACAAGCCCACGGCCACGGCAATCCGCCCGCCACCGCCCCCGCCGCCCTGGCTGGTTCCCGACTGCCAGTTCATCCCTGCGCCACCCGTGGCGGCTAGTCGAGAGGCCGCGCCACCGGAGAAGGCGCCACATGCCAGGAAGATCGCCCCCCCCGCGCCGCCCGCCGCGGTCAGCGTGCCGTCCACGCGCGCCTCGCGCACCGCCACGATGCGGATCACGCCGCCGCCCGCGCCCCCCCCGGGCTCCCACTCTGGCTTTTAGGTAGTCACCGCCACCGCTGCCGGGTGCCTGCGGGGCGAAGGTCGAACCGTACGCTTTTCCTTCCAGATAGGTCGTCGCCGAGCCGCGTCCGCCCTTGCCGCCATGGCCGGCGCCGGCGCACCAGGCGCCCGGACCGCCGCCCTTGCCGCAGCCCAGACTCTCGCGGTAGCCGGCGGCATTGGCGTTGAAACCGCCGCCCGGCGCGATCCGAAGGCTGCCCACGTTGAACAGGGGCGCGCTGTCGTCGGTGCCGCGGGCATAGGGATAGACCCAGCAGTTGGTCGCGATCCGCAGCGTGCCGGTCACGTCGACCTTGGCACCGCAATCGCCGGGCACGCCGTTGGTGGGGCCGGAGTAGACCATCATCGACGCGCCGTTGGTCAGCACCAGATCGCCGCCGCAGGCGAGCTCGGCGCCCGGTTGCAGCACGAGCATCGAACCGGCGCCCGTGACGGCGACCGTGCCGGCGGGCAGCAACCGGAAGCCCTCCGCGAAACCGACCGCCGCGTTGCTGACGGTCAGGCTGGCGGGCGACCAGGAATCGACGCCCGCAATGACAAGGTTGCCGTGGATGCCGGTCAGCGTTTCGCCGAGCAGGCCGTCGTCCGCGAGGTGGATGGTTCCCATGCCGGCGGTGCGGGGATCGCCAGGCGTGTTTTGATAGCGGCTGTTGCCTGGCGCGGTCGAGAAGCGCGCAGTTGGCGAGCCGATCAGGTTTTGGTAGTCAACGGCGATCCGTCCGCCGCCGCCGCCGCCGCTGCCGTTGACTCCGGTGACGCTGTAGTTGTCGCTGCCGTCCGCCTTCTGGACCCGTCCGCCCCCACCGTCGGCGCGGAGCAGTCCAGTGCCGCCGAAGGTGCGGCAGGCGACATGGATTGCCCCGCCCGCCCCGCCGCCCGAGGCATGGTCGCCGTTCTCACCGCCGGCCGAGAGCGTGCCGTCGAGCGTGACTGTGCCGGCGGCCGCGATCCGAATCGCGCCGCCACCCGCGCCGCCGCGGTTGCCTTTTTGTGGCTGGTAGCTGCCGCCGCCGCTACCGGGACCAATGGGACAGGCGACCGATCCGTAGGCGATGCCACCCTTCAGAGTGGTGACGCCCGAGTACTTGCCGTCGCCGCCGTGGCCGCCATAGCCGCCGCCGCAGGGATAGTCGACGCCGCCGGCCGCGCGTCCCGGCCCGGTGTCGCAATCGTAGCCTTTGGCGTCGGCGTTGATGCCGCCCGCGGCCGCCACGACGAGGTTGCTCATCCGCAGCAGGACGGTGCCACCGTCGTGGTTGTGGGCATAGGGATAGATCCAGGCGTCGGCGCCGATCCGCACCCCGCCCGTCACGGAGAGACAGGCGCCGTAGTCCCGCGCCGTTCCGTTCGTCGCGCCCGCGTACAGGTAGAGGGCGCCGCCCGGGTCCAGCACGAGATCGCCCCCGACGGCGATCCGCGCCAGGCCGGTCATGTTCGTCCAGCCGACCCCCAGGGATCCGTCCGCGACAATCAGATCGTTCGTGACCTCAAGTGCAAAGCCGGGGCGATCGAAGGTCAACGATGCATTGCTGACGACCAGCGAGGGCGTCGCCCAGGAGGACGCGCCGATGTCGAGGCGCAGGTCGCGGAACTGATCGCCGGTCAGGAGGGGGGAGAGCAGGCGGGCGTCGGGCAGGGCGAGCGTTCCCGGCTCGGCGGCGTGCAGCCAGTGCTGGTCCCAGTCGCACCAGTAGGTGCCCTTGCCCGCCGCCGCGCGGAACCGGATGCGGGGGAG
>JAAYZJ010000233.1 GCA_012514915.1 Lentisphaerota bacterium
GGACCGGAGCCCACGGACCGACCCATACCGATGCGTCCATGCGCGTATTGAACACCAGGCGACCGCTTCTGGCAAGGCAAATGCCGGATCCTTTTCCGCGTGCAAGAATGCCGCATGACCGCTAGAATACCGCATCATGAAAAAAACCGTCCTGCCCTATGCCTGCCAGATTCCCGTGATTGCCAAGGCGGATGTCGTCGTGGTCGGCGGCGGCCCCGGGGGGCTGGGCGCGGCCGTGATGGCGGCGCGGCACGGCGCCGACGTGCTGCTGATCGAACGCTACGGCCACCTGGGCGGCATGGCCGTCACGGGCGAAGTCCACCCCTTCATGGTGAACCACGCGCACGGCCAGTCGCTCGACAAGCCGGTCTACACCGAATGGGTGGCGCGCATGCGCGCCTACCTGCCGCCCGCGGCCCGGGAGGCCCAGACGGCGACGGGCGAGGCCGCCGACGGCTTCGAACGGATGATCAACAAGGAGCACGCCCTGCTCGCCGCCGAGGATCTCTGCCTGGAGGCGGGCGTCAGACTCCTCTACCACCATGCGCTGGTCGATGTCATCGGCAGCCGCCGCCGCATCCGGGCCGTCGCCGTCCACTCCAAGAGCGGGCTCGGCGCGGTCCGCGCCCCCGTCTTCATCGACGCGACAGGCGACGCCGACCTCGCCGCGCGCGCCGGCTGCCGCGTCGAGATCGGCGGTCCCTCCGGCCACTGCCAGCCGATGACGCTGTGCTTCAAGCTGGGCCATGTCGACGCCGCGCGCATGCCCCCGCGGCCCGAGATCAACGAGCGGTACACGGCGGCGGTGTCGCGCGGCGAGATCGACTGCCCGCGCGAGAACGTCCTGCTGTTCCGCTGGATCGAGCCCGACGTGATCCACTTCAACACGACGCGCGTCATCCGGCACAGCGCCGTCGACGGCGCCGCCCTCTCCGAGGCCGAGATCATCGGGCGCCGGCAGATGCGGCAGTTCCTGGAATTCCTGCGGCGCGAGATTCCCGGGTTCGAGCAGGCGACGATCTTTTCGATCGCCCACCACATCGGCGTGCGCGAGAGCCGCCGCGTGGTGGGGCGCGTCATGCTGACGCGCGAGGCCTTCACCAAGCGCCAGAAGTTCCCCGACGCCATCGCGCGCGTCCGCTACAGCATCGACATCCACAGCCCCGACGGCAAGGGGACCGAGATCGAGGGGATGCCCGAGAACGAGTGGTATGAGATCCCCTACGGCTGCATCGTGCCGGTCGACAAGGACAACCTCCTGATGGCGGGACGGCCGATCTCGGTCGACCACGCCATCCACAGCAGCATGCGCGTCATGCCGCCGGCCATCTCGATCGGCCAGGCGGCCGGCATGGCGGCGACCATGGCCATCAAGAAGGGCTGCAAGGTGGACGAGGTGGATGGACGCGCCCTGCGGCGCGCCTTGCGCAAGGCGGGAGCCTGCCTTTCATGGCCACCTGGCTGGCCGAGTGGTTCCTCCCCGACGGATTGCGCGCAACGCCGCTGCTGTATGTGCTGGCGGCGATGGGCGCCGTCTTCCTGACCGGCTTCAGCAAGGGCGGGTTCGGCGGCGGCCTGGGGGTCATCTCCACGCCGCTGCTCCTGCTGGTCCTCCCCGGACCGGTCGCGGTCTCGATGATGCTTCCGCTCCTGATCGTCTGCGACTTCTTCACCCTGCGCCAGTTTCCCACCCACTGGGATCGGCCGAGCTTCCGCTGGCTCGCGACGGGGGCCGGCCTGGGGCTGTTCGCGGGCTTCGGCATCCTGCTGCTCATCGGCCGCGAGGGCGTCGACGCCGACCGCTGGATCCGCCTGATGGTGGGGGTGATCGCGCTGGGGTTCTGTCTGCTGCAACTCGCGCGGGGGCTGCTGGTGGCCCGGGCCCAGCGCCAGGCGCCGGTCGGCCGGCGCACGGGCTGGGGCATGGGCCTGCTCGCCGGCGTCACGACGATGGTCGCCCACGCCGCCGGTCCCGTGGCCAACATGTTCTTCCTCCTGCGGCGCCTCGACCGCCAGACCTTCGTGGGAACCTCGGCCCGCTATTTCCTGCTGGTCAACTGCGTCAAGATCCCCTTCTTCGTGGCGGCCAGCATGCTGGCCGAGCGCAGCTACCTGACGCTCGACACGCTCCGCTGGGGACTCTGGCTGATCCCCCTCTGCCCCCTCAGTGTCGCCCTGGGGGCGTGGCTCAACCGGCGTCTGGACGGCGCGGTGTTCACCCGCATCATCTATGGGCTGCTGTTCGTCACGGGGCTGAACATGATCGTCCAGGCCATCCGCGGCTAGTCGGACTTTCGCTGTTCGCGGTTTTTTCTCATCCTCGATTGCTGCAAATCAACAAGACGATCTCAAGAGTCTGTAGCCACTAGGGTTGTTCGAGTCCTCCTGTTGCCGTGATGCGCGGGGGTGCCGAGTGTCAGTGTCGAGTTCATGGCCGCGATACCCCATGCTTCCTGAACAACCATGCGCCCGCAGCGGCCAAGATCACCGCCGCTGCGCCGCCGAGCGCGTAGAAGCCGATCCACCGCGTCCGTGGCGACTCTTCTTTAGCGATGTCGATCGATACCGAAGTGTCCGGCGGTATCTCAAGGACAATCTGCTCGTCTTCCGATGACGGCTGGTTAAAATCACGTTCTTTCACTACAGAGAGGTTGGTGTTGATCGTCGTGTAGAGATTGGCCCTTTTGAGTTCTCGCAGCTTATCTTCCAACTCAGGCAATGCATACTCGTCCGCCTTGCATAGGGCAGGCGCTCTGATGAGCCGGGCCAACATA
>JAAYZJ010000234.1 GCA_012514915.1 Lentisphaerota bacterium
TCGCCTACTACAAGGGGATCGTGACGAACTATGCCCGCGTCTTCCGCCAGGTGCTGCCCGGCAAGAAGATCCTGATGCCCTGGGGCAATCCCCTCTTCGCCATCCCGTTCCTGCAGGATCCCGATTCGCGGGAAGCCTTCGACGGCATCGGCTTCGACACGGCCTTTTTCGACCGTCTGCCGGAGATGCAGGTGCACCAGTGCTCGCTGCACGGCCTGATGATGCCGTTCAACCACTATTGGCGGCAGTACCGCCAGGATCCCCCGCTGCTGGTGACGGTCGAAGGGCCCTGCCTGGGGGGCGTCAAGCCGGGGGCGCTGACGGTCGACCAGCACGCGGCCCATCTACCGCGGGCCATCCTGACGCTGGCGGGTCACGGCATCACCCGCTTCTTCGCCAGCGTGAGCGGCACAGCCGAAAACGCCTCCTACTGGGGCGAACAGCACTACGGAGGCGGGGCCTTCAGCCGGATCACCCTCAACCCGTATCCCGCCTACGCCACACAGGGGACACTGATCCGTCACCTGCGGCACATGGTGTTCACCGGGGCCGAGCCCACCGGCTCCCTGTCGACCTACTGCTACGGCTTCAAGGACGCGCGCAACGGCAAGCGGCTGCACATCCTCTGGACGATCCGCGGCAAGCGTCCCGTCAAGATGCGCGCCGGCGCCATCTTCGACTCGATGGACAACCCGGTGACGGGGCCGCTCGTCATCGGGCAGCTCCCCGTGTACGTCTACGACAGCGACGGACGCGTCGAACTCGGCGAACCCGACCATCGCGATGTCCAGCTCGCGACGCATCACCAGCTTCTGGGCAACGTGGCCGACCTGTTCCCGACGCAGACCCAGGAGGCCGACGAGGAGTATCTAGCCTCCTTCCCCCGGGACATCCGGCGTTTCCCGGCCGCCATGGAGCTGACCCGCACGGCAGACGGGTTGGCCATCAAGCTGCCGCCGCAGCCGGTCGATCGGGGCGTAATGCCGTTCTACACCACGCTGCAGCCTGAAAAGCCGATCGTCATCCCCGGCAAGGCGCGCTACATCACGATGGAGGTGACCGCCGCCTCCGACTGGGGACGCGTCGTCTACGTGCTGCGGGACGCCAAGGGCGAGCGTTGGATCAGCGTCGGCACCCGGGATACCTACAGCAACGACGACACGCCCAACGCCAGCTTTTTCAATTTCGATGGGCGCCGGCTCGTCCGTTTCGAGCTTCCCTCGAACCTTCCCTGGGATCACTACCGGGAAATGGGCTCGACCTGGTGGGGCGCCACCGGTGGCGACCAGGTGGTCGATCTACCGCTGGCGATCGAACGGCTGCACATCGAGCGCCGTCCGCAAGCCGTCTATGTCGACCGTCTGGTTCCGACCGTCCCGGCGCCCGTCGTGCTTGGCGCGTTGCATGCCGAGTACGCATCGGCGGACTCGATGCGCGTCCCGCCCGCCATCGCGATGCCGGCCGCTCCGGTCAGCGACAACCCGGTCAACCCGATCGTGGAGCTGTCGGCCAGCGCCACCCTGCCGGCCACCCGCATCGAGAAGGTCACCGAGCCCGAGCATTACTACGACGGCACGCGCGGGCACTTCCATTTCAAGGAGGTCGAGCAGGCGAAGACTTACGATATCTACCTGAGCCTGGATCCGACAGGGGCCAATGCCATCAAGCTCGGCAGCGGGCTCAAGGAGTCTGGCGCCCTGGTGAGCGGCTTCCTGGCAAACACCGACTTCTACGCCTTCGTGGTCTATACCGACGCGGAGGGGCGCCATTCCCATCCCTCGCCCCCGTTCAAACTCAAACTCATGGACACGTTCGCCAACAAGTAGGCCGGACGTTCGGAAGTTCTAAAGTTCTAAAGTTAGGGCGTGCGTGAAGGGTGGCGGCGAGCGATGCGTCAACGCCATCTTGCATTTTGACGCACCATGCGGTACGCTTTTCCGACATGTCAGACGATCTTGACGATTCATCCTTTCCCGAACATCTGGAAACGGCCGGCGGCGGTGCCCGCGCCGAGAACAAGTACGCCTCGCAGGAGATGGCGGTTCTCTACGCCGTTTCGCACGCCCTGACCCACCGCCAGGACGTGACCGGCCTGTTGCAGGACGTGCTCGATGTGCTGGCCCGCGAAAAGAAGATGACGTACGGCAGCCTGACGCTGCGCAAGCCGGACACCGACACCTTCGTCATCGAGGCTTCGCGCGGCCTGACGCCCGAGGAGGTTCGCCGCGGCGAGTACTCCATGGGGGAAGGGATCACGGGGACGGTGGCGGCCACCGGGCGCCCCCTGCTGGTGCCCGACATCAGCCGCGATCCGCGCTTCCTGAACCGGACACGCGCCCGCACGGGGCAATCGACTGCCTTTATTTGCGTGCCGATCATCCACCGTGGACAGGTGGTGGGGACGCTGAGCGTCGACTGCCAGCCCACTTCCGAGCGCGACCTGCAGGCCAACCTCGCCTTTCTGATGCTGCTCACGAACCTGATCGCCGAGGCGGTCGCCTCGATGCGCGAGCATCTGGCGGAGCGCGAAAGCCTCAAGGCGGAAAACGAGCGTCTGCGCCGCCAGCTCGGTGACCGCTACCAGCCCGCCAACCTCGTCGGCAACGGACGCGGCATGCGGCTGGTCTACGACCAGATCGCGCAGGTGGCCGACAGCCCGGCCACCGTGCTGATCCGCGGCGAATCGGGCACCGGCAAGGAACTGGTCGCCCGCGCCCTGCATTATGGCAGCTCGCGCCGCGACGGCCCCTTCATCAGCGTCAACTGCGCCGCGCTCCCCGAAAACCTGATCGAAAGCGAGCTGTTTGGCCACGAGAAAGGCGCCTTCACGGGCGCGCAGCAGCAACGCAAAGGGCGCTTCGAACTCGCGCACGGCGGTTCGCTGTTTCTCGACGAGATCGGTGACATCGCGGCCCCCGTCCAGATCCGCCTGCTGCGCGTGCTGCAGGAACGCTCCTTCGAGCGCATCGGCGGCGACACGCCGATCAAGGTGAACGTCCGCATCATCGCCGCGACGAACCGCGATCTCGAAAAGGCCATCCGCGACGGACGCTTCCGCGAGGATCTCTACTACCGGCTCAACGTCTTTCCCATCTACCTGCCGCCGCTGCGGGAACGACGCTCCGACATCCTGCTGCTGGCCGAGTACTTCCTCAAGAAATACGCCGAGCTCTACGACCGCCGGATTCTACGCATTTCCACGACCGCCATCAACATGATGATGGTCTACCACTGGCCGGGCAATGTCCGCGAGCTGGAGAACTGCATCGAGCGGGCCGTCCTGACGAGCACCGACGACGTGATCCACGGCTACACCCTGCCGCCGACGCTCCAGACGGGCGAGGCCACGCGCACCGCCATCCTGCCCGACGAAGGCGCCAGCCTGAAGACACTCGTCGACAGCTACGAGCGGGAGATCATCGTCGATGCGCTCAAGAAGCACCAGGGCAGCGGCGCCGCCGCGGCGCGGTTCCTGCAGACCACGCCGCGCATCCTGAACTACCGCATCCGCCAGCTCGGTATCGACCCCAAGGCGTACCGCTAGGCCACGACCAGCCAGTCGCGCGCGGTTTCGCGCGTCAAGGGCACCACCAGACGCTCGGAACGTTCGGCGCCGTGAACCCGCAGCAGCCGGACCGGCTCTTCCCGGTTGTCACTGTAGCCGGCACAGACGCCGGCCGCACGCTCCTCGTCGGCCGCCGTGGCGCCGGCCGACACGATGACCGTCGGACCGGGCGTCGCGAGCGGACGCAGCAGCGTTTCGTCGGCCGCCAGACCGGCCTGCAACTGCGCGTTCTCGGCCTGGTTGCGGCCGACGATGCACTTGGCGCCATCCGGCAGCCGGAAATGGCGACCCAACTTGAGGCGCTCGAGGTCGCGCGGCGTGGCCAGTCCCTCGTGCGTCTGGAGATCCTGCAGCTTGACGCAGAACATCCGTTCCGTCAGCAGGCAACCGCCGGCGGAGGTCGGATACTCCCGGATGCCGTAGTGCGCGGCCAGCGCAAGTTGACCCTGCCGCGAACGTCCGGAAAGCTTCAACAGACGCGAGCGGTCGATCCGCCCTTCCCGTTCCGGTTGCGACGGCGCCAACAACTGCGCGCTGAGTGGCCGCACCAGGATGTCGGCACAGCCACTGTCCTGCGCCACCTGGTCGAGCGAGCGGCGGTTCTGCGACATGGGGCGCTGGTTGAGCACCTCGCCCGTCGCCACGAAATCCCAGCCGCGCGCCCGCACCGCCTCGCCGGCCCGGCGGATCATCCAGGCGTGGCAATCGATGCAGGGGTTCATCGCCTGGCCAAAGCCATGGGGCGGATGTTCGAGCAGCGCCGTGATGTCGGCCGTGAAGTCGACCACGTGCAGCGTCAGCTCCAGCACCCGGGCCGAGCGCGTGGCCGTGTCGAGGTTGAAGAACGGGCTGCTGAAGACGATCCCCTCGACCAGACACCCCTGATCCCGCAGGACACAGACCGCCAGCATGCTGTCCAGACCGCCGGAAAAGAGGGACAAGCCCCGGGCCGGCGGCCGGGGGGCAGTCGGTTGGGTATCGATCCCAGCGGCAGGTGTGGTCACGGTTGGGTCAGCTTCCATGATGGGGCGGCTTCCATTAGAAATAGAGATCGCGCTCGCCCGCGACGATCCGGTCATACTGGGCCTTGACGGTCGGGTAGAAGGCGGGCATCTGCGCCTCGATGGCGGCGAGTTCCCGGTTCAACACCGGTTCGCAGACCGCCAGCGAGGCGGGCGACGCGAAATCGTCGAGCCACTCGCGGAAGGTCAGCACGGCGTTGATCTTGCAGAACTTGCCCTCCTTGCCGGTCTTCAGCATGTCCATGATGCACCCGCCCGTGCGCCCGCAACGGTAGCCGGCCGTGCAGAAGGAGGTGATCGTACCGCGCCGCGCCAGGTCGACGATCAGCTCCTCGAGAGTGCGGTTGTCGCCGAGGAGAAACTGCTGCTTGTCGATCTCCTGGTCGACGCTGGCCGCGGCGTAGGCACCCACGCCGATGCGCGTCGAGGCGTCCATCTGCGTGCAGCCCAGGTCGAGGCAGCGCTCGCGCAGCTCCTTGGTTTCACGCGCCGTGACAATCAGCCCCGTGTAAGGGACGGAGAGGCGGAGTACGGTGACGGCCCGGATGAAATCGTCGTCTGAAAATGGCGACAGAGTATGGCGCGAGATCTCCGACCCGCTGGCGGGATGCAGGCGCGGCACCGAGAACGTGTGCGGGCCGACGCCCGAATAGCGTTCCAGTTCGCGCGCATGGGTGACCAGCCCCATCACCTCGAACTTCCAGTCGGCCAGGCCGAACAAGGCGCCCAGACCGACATCGTCGATGCCGGCGTCGAAGGCCCGGTGCATGCTGGTGAGGCGCCAGCCGTAGTCGCCCTTGATCGTCCCGGCGGGATGGACCCGGGCGTAGGTCGGATGGTGGTAGGTCTCCTGGAAGACCTGGAACGTACCGATCCCGGCCTGCTGCACGGTCTTGAGGTCGGCGATCGACATCGGGGCGGCGTTGACGTTGATGCGCCGGACAGCGGCGCGTCCGCGCCGGGTCGGCACCTCGACGGAGTAGATCGCCTGGAGGCTCTCGGCGATGAAGGCGGCGTTCGTCTTCGGGTGCTCGCCGTAGACGGCCATGACGCGCTTATGTCCGTCGCGCCCGCACATGGCGGCCGCCTCGGCCTTGATCTCGTCGAGCGTGAGCTGGCGGCGCTGCTGCTGCCGGTTGTCGGCCCGGAAGCCACAGTAGAGGCAGCGGTTGACGCAGTGGCTGCTGATGTACATCGGCGCGAAGGTCACGATCCGGTTGTCGTAGACCTTGTGCTTGATGGCGAGCGCAGCGGTCTCCATCTCCTGACGCAAGCCGGGATCGGTCACCTGCAGCAGCACGGCGGTCTCCTCCGGCAGGAGGGTTTCAATCGCCAGCGACTTGGCAAGGATGTCGCGGACGCGCGACGGATCGGGGTTGACGGCGGCCTTGAGATCGCGCTCGATGCGGTCGTCGTCGATGAAATCGCGCCCATCCTGGTAGTAGCGGTCGATTTCATCGCGGACGATGACCCGGTCCAGGAAGGAGCGGGTGTCGGTCGTGTCCGTTGAACACGGGGAACTGGCACATGTCTGCATGGTGGTCTCCTGCGGCCGCGGCCGGATGCCGTGCCCGCCTGCATCCGTGAATGGAGCGGCGCCTGCCAACCTGTGCGCCGCGAGACGACAGGCTGTTCCCGCCTGTCCGCCATGCCATGCGCCTCAACCTTGGTTGCAGGGCCGAACCCCTAGCCTCAGATGCGCCGTCAGTGTAGGGAACCCGGGACGGCTTGGCAAGCATGAAAGCGCTTCCCACGTCCGCCGCAATGGCGTAAGATGCCTGCATTCACGGTCAACTGGAGTCATGAGCATGCCTGCTAAAATCGTCTTCATCGGAGCTGGAAGCCTGGGATTCACGCGTGGTCTGGTGCGCGACTGCCTCACCTATCCGACCATGCGCGATGCCCACATCGTGCTGGTCGACATCGATCCCGTCCGGCTGCGGATGGCCAAGCAGTCCTGCGACCGGATCGTGTCGGCGGGCAAGTACCCGGCCCGCGTCACGGCCACCGGCGACCGTCGCAAGGCCCTCAAGGGGGCCGACGCCGTGCTGACCACCATCCTGTGCGGCAGTGTCGACGTCTGGCAGCACGACATTCTCATCCCCAAACAGTTCGGCGTCGACATCAACGTCGGCGACACGCGCGGCCCGGCGGGCATTTTCCGCGCCCTGCGCACGATTCCCGAGATGATCGCCATCTGTCGCGACATCGAGGAGCTCTGTCCGCAGTGCGTGATGCTGAACTACACCAACCCGATGGCCATGCTGTGCCAGGCGATGCAGAAGACCACGCGCGTCAACGTGACGGGGCTCTGCCACAGCGTGCAGGGAACGGCCCGCATGCTGGCCGGCTGGGCCGGCGTGCCGCCGGAGGAGGTCGACTACACCTGCGCCGGCATCAACCATCTTGCCTGGTACCTCACCTTCACGCACCAGGGACGCGACCTGTATCCGGTCCTGCGCGAGCGGGTCCGCAAGGATCCGGCGGTCTACAACGCCGAGCAGGTCCGCAACGAGATGTTCCTGGCGCTCGACTACTACGTCACCGAATCGAGCGGCCACAATTCGGAATACAACTGGTGGTTCCGCAAGCGTCCCGAGCTGATCGAGAAATACTGCACGCACGGCACCAACTGGAATCCCGGCGTGCATGCCTACATTCTCGACTCCTACCGCCGTCGCACGAACTGGCAGCGGGAGATGCGCGACTGGATCCGGCAGCCCGCCTGGGACAAGCCGAAGGAGCGCGCCGCCCTCCTCAAGCGCGGCGGCGAGTACGCCTCGTCCATCATGGACGCCTGGCTCGGCGGCGGCATCTTCCGTTTCAACGGCAACGTGCTCAACACCGGCCTGTCGGTGCCCAACCTCCCGGCCGACTGCTGCGTCGAGATTCCCGTGCTGGCCTCGCGCCGCCGCCTGCAGCCCCTGCATGCCGGCGACCTGCCGCGCCAGGTGCTACCGCTGACCTCGCTGAGCGCCACCTGCGAGACGCTGGCCGTCGAGGCGGCCCTGACGGGCGACCCCCGCAAGGTCTACCAGGCGGTGCTCTCCGACCCGCTGACCGCCGCCGTCCTCTCGCTGGCCGAAATCCGCGACATGGTCAACGCCATGCTGGCGCAGAACCGCGCCTATCTGCCCGGGTTCAAGCACTTCAAGGCATGAGGGCAGCGAGCGCCACACGCGCCAGCGACCGGGCCGGCCAGCGTCCGCTCCGCGTCGGTCTGGCGCTCGGCGCCGGCGGCGCGCGCGGCTGGGCGCATCTGGGCGTGCTGCAGCGGTTGACCGAACTGGGGGTGCCCATCGACGGCGTTGCCGGAACGAGCGCGGGCGCCCTCGTGGGCGCCGTCTACCTGGCGCGCCGACTCGATCTACTGGTCGAACTGGCGCGCCAGCTTGACTGGCGCCAGACAGCCAAGCTCTTTTTCGAGGTCAACTTCCCCCGCTCGGGGCTCCTGACCGGCCGCCACATCATGCGCCTGCTGCACGAAGTCGTGCCGCTCGACACGATCGAGCAGCTCGACCGTCCGTTTGCCGCCGTGGCCACCGATCTCGAGGCCAACCGCGAGGTGGTCCTGGCCGGAGGCGACCTGCTCCACGCCATCCGGGCCAGCATCTCGATCCCGGGCATCTTCACGCCCGTGCGCCACGGATCGCGCCTCCTCGTGGACGGCGCACTCATCAACCCCCTCCCTGTGAGCGTCCTGCGGTCGATGCATGTCGACCGGGTGATCGCCGTCGACGTCAACCTGCGCGCGGGTCTGGGGGAGGCGGTGCCGGAGCCCGACGCCACCTCGCCAGCGGCCCCCGCGACCGCCATAGCGGAACTGGCCGAGCGCGTCCGCCGGCGCATGCCCGAGTTCTCCCAGCACACGGACAAAATCAATGCGCTGATCAGGCGTTGGAAGCACCGCAACGACGAGCCCTCGATCTTCGAGGTGCTCACCCAGTCGACACGCATCTTCGAGAACCAGGTCACCCGCAGCCGCCTGCTGGCCCATCCGCCCGACATCCTTATCCAACCCGCCGTGGGCGACATCGCGACCCTCGATTTCTGGCGCAGTCCGCAGGCCATTGCCGCCGGCATACGCGCGGTCGACGAGAAGCGGGCCGAAATCCAGACTCTGATGGCCTCCATCCAGCCCGTGGTTCCCTGATCCCAATGGATGCGCCACCCGCCTTTCTGCCGTCCACACCCGCCGAGCTGGCACAGCGCGGCTGGGACGCACTCGACATCATCCTCGTCAGCGGCGACGCCTATCTCGACACCCCTTTCTCCGGCATCGCCCTGGTCGGGCGTGCGCTCGAGGCGCAGGGTTTCCGCGTCGGGGTCATCGCCCAGCCCGCGGTCGATGGAATGGACGACATCCGGCGCCTGGGATCGCCCCGCCTCTTCTGGGGCGTCTCCGCCGGCAGCGTCGACTCGATGGTCGCCAACTACACGGCCTCGGGCAAGCCGCGGCGGCTGGACGATTTCACGCCCGGCGGCATCAACAACCGCCGTCCCGACCGCGCCACCATCGTCTACGCCAACCTGATCCGTCGTGCCTTCCGCCCCTGCGCCCCGATCATCCTGGGGGGGATCGAGGCCAGCCTGCGCCGCATCGCCCACTACGATTTCTGGGGCCACACCGTGCGCCGGTCGATTCTGCTCGATGCCAAGGCCGACGCCCTCGTCTATGGCATGGGCGAGCGGACCACCCTCGCGCTGGCGCGTCACCTGCGCGACGGAACCGACTGGCACAGCCTGCCGGGGATCTGCCATGCGGCCGCGGCGCCGCCGCCCGGCGCGCTGGAGCTGCCCCCCTACGACGCCGTGCGCGGCGCGGCAACGGCTGGCGACGATGCCGCCGGGATGGCATCGCGACAGGCGTTTCTGCAGATGACCCGCGATTTCCTCGACAACCAGGAATGGCGTACAGCACGGCCGCTCGTCCAGCGGCATGAGCAGCGCTGGCTGATCCACAATCCGCCTGCCGAACCGCTGTCGCCGGAGCAACTCGACGCCGTCCACCGCCTCCCCTTCCAGCGCGAGGCCCATCCTTACGATGCGGCGCGCGGTGAGATCAGAGCCCTCGACACGATTCGTTTCGCCATGACGACGCACCGGGGCTGTTACGGCTCGTGCAATTTCTGCGCAATCGCCGCCCACCAGGGACGTGAGGTGCGGTCGCGCAGCGCGTCGGCCATCCTCGACGAGGCGCGCGACCTGACACGCCATGCCCGCTTTCGCGGTGTCATCAGCGACGTCGGCGGCCCCACGGCGAACATGTACGGATTCGGCTGCGCCGTGATGACGGCGCGCGGCCCCTGCCCCGACCGACGCTGCCTAACACCGGAGTGCTGCCCGCGCCTCCGTCCCGATCACGGCCCGCTTACCCGGTTGCTTGAACAGATGCGCCAACTGCCCGGCATCCGGCACGTGTTTGTCGGCTCGGGGATCCGTCACGATCTCGTTGAAGCCGACCGCCAGAA
>JAAYZJ010000235.1 GCA_012514915.1 Lentisphaerota bacterium
GCGCCCTCCGAGACCTCGCGCACATAGTCTGCCGGGACGCGGCCGAGGGTTTCGACCCCCTCGCGCCAGTCGTGGACGCGGAAAAGGTCGTGGGGGATGCCGGGGTACATCCGGTCGATCTGGGCCGGGGTCATCGGCGTGTGGGTGCCGAGGGCCGGCAGGACGTCGCTGATCCGTTGGCCGTAGTGCCGCCAGGCGCAGCAGGCCATCTCGCCGGCCCGCGAATGGAGGCGGGTGATGTCCGGCGGCACGAGAACGACGCGCTTGCGGGCGCCGAGGCGCTCGAAGGCCGTCTTCAATCCCTGCTCCAGATCAGCGGGGGACAAGTTGTCGTCAAGGGAACCGCGGGCAAAATAAATCATGGCGCGTCTCCAGTCCGCTCCGTGGGCGGACCGCTTCCAGAAAGAAGACCTTTATGCCAGAACCGGCGCCAAAAGGCAAGCCCAAGGGCGGCTCATCCCGATTTTGCTTGTAGTTTCCCGGCGAATTCATGAAGCTATCCCCGTTTAGGGCGAACTGAACCGACACATGAGACTGATTACACTTGCCACCGCCTGGATCGGGGCTGCAGGGGGTTGTCTGGCCGCGCAACCCGGGGGGGCATGGCAGGCCGACGCCTGGTTGCCGCCCGCGGCCCGGGCCGTGTTGGACATTGTCCAGACGAACAATCCCCAGATCGAGGCCGCCGGACTGCTGCGCCAGGCGGAAAGGGCCGAGGCTCAGGCCTTCGACGGGTTCTTCCAGCCGCGGCTCGCGGTGTCGGCCGGCGGCGGCCAGGGGCCCGCCGCCGCGCCTGAAAGCACGCTGGTGCCGCGGTTCGGCGGCGATGCGGCCGGCATCCAGGCCGGTCTTCTCGTGCCTCTGCGCGCCGGAGCCTATCTCGGGGTGGGGGCGGCGCAGCGCTATCTGTTCGAAGCCGATGGATTCGAGGATCTCGGGCAGAGCGTGGCGGGGATCCGCCTCGAGGTTCCCCTGTTGCAGAACCGCGGCTTCCGGACGCAGCGCTTCAACCAGGAGGCGCGGGACGCCTCGGCGGCGGCCGCCGTGGCCGAGGCCCGCTCGGTGGCGCGGCTCGTCGCGCGGGATGCGCTGGTGCATTACGCCGCCTGGCTCTATGCGGCGGCCGACGTCCGCGAGTCGCTGGCGGCGCTCGCCCGCGTCGAACGGCTGCTCGAGGAAACGAGCGGGCGCGTCGAGCTCGAGACCATTGCCGAGTACCAGGTGTTCGCCGCACAGATGGAGGTCCGGTTCCGCCAGGAGGAGCTGCGGCAATCGCGCACTCTGCTGGCGCAGGCGGGCCAGGCGCTCGAGACCCGGCTCGGCGGGGTGGAGCTCGCCGGCCGGATCGCGGGCGACCCGGCGCTGCTGCGCGACTGGGCGTCGCGCTGCGCGACGAACGGGATCGAGCAGGTGTCGGTCCTCGCAGGGGAGCGCCCCGAGCGCCTCCGGGCCCGGCATGCGGTGGCCGCGGCCGATCGGCTGCGCGAGGCCGTGCGCGAAGGGCTCCGTTCGAACCTCGCGCTCCAGGCGGGCGTGGGCTTCCAGGCCGAGGATGCCGGCGGCGGTTTCGGCAGCGATCCCATGCTGGACGACGATCGCGCCGGCGTCGAGGTCGCGCTGGTCTGGTCGCGTCCGCTGGCGTTCGACGCCGAGGAGGCGCGGCTGCGGGCGCAGCAGGCGCGGCTGGACGCCGCGCGCGCCGGGCTGCGCGAGATCGAGCTGCTGATCACCGAGGAGCAGGCGCGTGCGCGCGAGGCGGTCGAGGCGGCCCGCGACCGGCTGGGGATCGTCGACCACGCCGTGGAGGATGCGCGGCGCGCGCTGGTCGCCGAGGAGCAGCGCCTGAGCCTCGGCGAGGGCCGCAGCCGCAACGTGCTCGACGCACAGAAGGACTTGACGACGGCGGAACGGCGCGCCAATGCGGCCGCCTACGACCTGATTCTTGCTTACACGGATCTGCTGGCCGCCTTTGGCGTCCCCCTGATCCCCGCGGAGGTGCCCGATGGCCTTGTCAGCCCGACTCCTTGATCTACTGCGCCGGCAACTGCCCGGCGGCGGCGACACCGCCGCATCGTCGGCGCAGGAACTGCTGCGCGATGGCGTCCTGCAGGACGAGCAGCGCGAGCGGCTCGAGATCGACCGCCAGATCCTCGAGGAGCCCGACAGCAGCGATGGCGGCGAAATCGAGCGCGAGGCGCGGCGCCAACTGCGCGAGGCGGCGGAGCTGTCGCTGCGCCGCCTGCACGTCATCCAGCGCGGCCGCTGCCCGCAGTGCGGCGAGCATCTGCGCCAGCACCTGTTCGCCTCGATCTGCGACAGTTGCGGCTGGAACGTCTACGACGCGCCGCGGCACGGCAGCGTGCGGGTCCATCTGACGGGCGGCGGCGACGTGATCGAGGGCGAGCGGTGCTACATCCTCAAGAACGGTGCGATCCTCGTGCTGCGCAGCGACGTCGTGGCGGCGCGGCTGAGTCCCGATGCCGTCGGGTGGGTCGAGTACAAATGGAGCGACGACGAGCTCGAGAAGCGCCACAAGGAGGTGCTGGACCACCTCACGATCCAGTGCGGCTGGTGCAACCAGGTGGCCGATCCGGAGTCGGACGGCTTCCACATGGTGCAGGTGGCCTTCGGCGCGACGCAGGAGCGCTACTGTTTCTGCAGCGACGACTGCTACGAGGCCTTCCGCAAGATGTATCCGGCCCGGGTGCACCGCAACTGCTACGAGCGGTCCTGCGCCGAATGCAACCTCTGCATCAAGCGGTACGAGGACGAGAGCGAGGGGATCCGGACGCTGGCCAAGGATTACCTGCGCGACATGCGCCGGCAGTCGAGTTCGAGTGAGCCCCGCAAAGGGTAGAGGGAGTGGCTTGTCATGGGGGAATATCGCAGTACCAGCGGTGAGAAGCGTCCGGCGACGGCCGGCGAGAAGCGTTTGCGGCGCTCGCGCGTCCTCGTGGGCAGCCTCGCCGGCGCCGTGGTGATCGGGATGCTGGGGCAGTTCATCCAGGTGCCGCGGCGCGTGCCGGCCGCGGGCTATGCGACGACCTCGTCGTATGCCGAGGTCCGCGCCCCGCTGGTCGGGCAGATCACCGGCATCGATCGGGTGTCGGGCGACCGTGTGGACGAGGGGGACATGCTGGCGCGGATGGAGGATGCCGTCGAGCGCGCCCTGCTGGCCGAGGCGGAGAGCGAGGTGCGGCGGTGCAGTGCCGAGCTGGCCTACAAGGAGGCCGAGCTCGGCGAGCAACACCGCGAGCGGACCAACCGCATCGTGGTGGCGGCCATGACGCTGGAGCATGCCCGGAGGCGTCTGGAGATCACCACCCAGCTCGGCGGCAAGGGGCTGGCATCGAGCCGTGACGTCATGGAGGACACCTTCAAGGTGCGCCTGGCCGAGGCGGAGTACCGGCGCCTGGGCGAGACCGATTTCCGTCTGGCCGAGCGCCAGCTCGCCGTCCTGCGCCAGACCCTGCAGTCGCGGCAGGACGCCGTCGCCCGTGCCCGGGCCAATCTCCACGCCCGGACGATCCGCGCGCCGATCGCCGGGCGCGTCTTCCGGCACACCTTCTTCGTGGGCGAGGTCGTCCGTCCCGACATGGTCCTGTTCGAAATCTTCGGCGGGGACGACCACGTCCTGCGGCTGCGCGTGCCCGAGCGCTACGCGACCCGCGTGGCGACCAACCAGCCCGTCCGGGCGCAACTGCGCACCGACCGGCGGCTCCTCGGCCGGCACTGGCTGCAGGGGCATGTCGGGCACGTCCGCGACGCCATCCAGGCCGAAGGCAACCAAACCTACCGGGTCGTCTACGCGCCGTTCGATCCGGGGACGATCGCCGTTCCCCCCGGCGCCACCGCCGATGCCCAGATCGAGGTCGGACGGACGTCGATCTGGCGCATGTTGTTCGATCTGTGAGGCGGCGGCCCATGGGACCGGCAAGGATGTCGAACGGTGGCTGACACGCCCAGGAAATCCGTTCTTCGCAAGATCATGCCCTTTGTGCGGCCGTTCCGGCTGCAGCTCGCCGGCATGCTGGCGCTGACGGCCGTCCTCGCGGTCGTCAGCATGATCCCGCCGCTGCTGACGCGGACGATCATCAACGAGGTCGTCGGGGAAAGGCGGACGGAGATGCTCCCTACCGTCGTCGTCCTCTTCATCGTGACGGCCTTGATGGGCACGTCGCTCGGCTACCTGCAGGTGCTGGGCATGGCCTATATCGGCCAGTCGTTCGTCATGCGCGTCCGCACGGCCGTCTACGCGCACATGCTCTCCCTGAGCATGGCCTTCTTCGGGCGCGAGAGCACGGGCAAGCTGGTCAACCGCCTGATGGGCGACAGCACGGTGCTGCAGCAGATGCTGACGGTCACGTCGTTGCAGATCATCTCCGACCTGATCAGCGCGGTGTTCGCCATCACCGCCACGCTCTTCATCAACTGGAGGCTGGCGATCCCCCTCTACATCCTCGCGTTCCTCTTCGCGCTGAACTACAAGCTCAAGATCGACAGTCTGCGCCATCTGGCGCGCAGCCAGCGCAATGCCGAGGACCGCGTCGCCAGCGGTGTGCAGAACCGCCTGGTCGCCAACCTGACGGTCAAGACCTACGGCACCGAGGTGCGGGAGGACCGCGAGTTCCACCAGCAGAGCGCCCTCAGTCTCGATCTGGCGCGCGAGAGCCAGGTCGCTTCGGCGACCTTCTGGATCAACACCTGGCTGCTGCGCGATGTCGGCTACGTCGTCATCTTCTTCATGGGCTGCACCATGGTGCTCAACGGCACGGCCAACTACGGCGACGTGACCGCCTTTCTCTCCTACTCGATGCTCTTGCTCTGGCCGGCGGTCCGTTTTTCCGTGCTGGCGCAGCAGATGCAGAACGTCAAGATCTCGGCCGAGCGCCTCTTCGACATCCTCGACGAGCAGCCGCAGGTCGTCAACCGCCCCGGCGCGCGGCGCATCGAGGCGGTCAAGGGGGCGGTCACGCTCGACCAGGTGACCTTCGGCTATGTTCCCGAGACGACCGTCCTGCACGCCGTCTCGCTCGACGTGCAGCCCGGCGACACGATCGCCCTCGTCGGACCGACGGGCTGCGGCAAGTCGACGATCCTCTCGCTGCTGATGCGGTTCTACGACGTCACGGGGGGGCGGATTCTGATCGACGGCGTCGATGTCCGCGACTTCGAACTCAAGTCCCTGCGCCGCCATTTCGGCATCGTCCTGCAGGAGTCGCTGCTCTTCACCGTCAGCATCGCCGACAACATCCGCTACGCCCGCCCGTCGGCCTCGCGCAAGCAGGTCGAGTTCGCCGCCCGCATCGCCGAGATCCACAACGAGATCCTGGCGCTGCCCAACGGCTACGACTCGGTCGTCGGCGATCGCGAGGTGCAGCTTTCCGTCGGCCAGAAGCAGCGTCTGGCGATCGCGCGCGCGATCCTGGCCGACCCGGCGATCCTGATCATGGACGAGGCCACCAGCGCGCTCGACACCAACTCGGAACGGGCGATCCAGCTCGCGATGGACCGCTTCCTGCTCGGCCGGACGGCCTTCATCGTCGCGCACCGGCTCAGCACAATCCGCAACGCCACGAAGATCGTGCTCCTCGACAAGGGGCGCATCGTCGAGTGCGGCAGCCACGACGAACTCGTCAAGCTGCCGGACGGGCGCTACCGCAAGCTTTACGAGACGCATGCCGGTGCCGGCGTGATCGCGGACGAGGGGTGACATGGCCAAACGCGCGCGATACCTCTACCGGGACATGCCCTACCGCCCGCCGCGCATCGTCCACGACCAGCGCGGGGCGTTCCGGCTGATCCTGCGCTTCGCCCGCAACTACGTCTGGCCGCACCGCTGGCCCGTGCTGCTGTGCATCTTCCTGATGAGCCTGAACACCTGCGCGGTCTACCTGCAGAGCTACTACGTCCGCACGGCGGTCGACGAGGTGCTGATGGTGGGGGCCGCCGCGGCGCCGGAGACGCCCACCGCCGCCGTCCTGCCGGTCGAGCGGGAACGGTTCGTTCCGCCGCCACGGCGCCGTCCCGACGGCGCGGTCTCGGAGGCGCACCGCTACGCCAGCGATCAGCGCCCCCCCTGGGCCGGCCGCAAGCTCCTGCTGCTCTTCATCGTCTACCTGTCGACCGTCGTCTTCTTCAACCTGGCGAACCGTGCCGTCCAGCGCCTGCAGTCGCGCGTTGCGCAGCGCATTACCGGCCAACTCCGCGAGGAGATGCACGCCAAGGTCGTCAGCCTGTCGATGTCGTACCACCTCTCCAACACGCCCGGCCGCCTCATGTCGCGCATCCTGGCCGACGTCGGCGTCGTGCAGACGCACCTGATGGAGTTGATCGTCAACGCCAGCGCCCAGATCGTGATGCTGCTCGTCGGGCTGGCCATCCTGTTCACGCTGAACGCGACCATCGCCGTGATCGTGCTGCTGGCCATGATCCCGTACGCCGTGCTGGCGGGGCGCATCCGCCGGATGATCCGCGCCGTGAACGTCGAGCTGCGCCACACGAACTCCTGTCTGTGGGGGCTCGTCTCGCAGAAGCTCGACGCGATCCGGGCCATCATGGCGTACAGCCGTGAGCGGATGGAGCAGCTCTACTTCCACAGCCTGTCGGCCTGCCTGCTGCGCGACACCATCCGCCAGCAGCACCTCGGCGCCTCGATGAACCGCGCCGCCGACACGATCTCGCTGCTGACGACGCGTGGCATCCTGATCTACGGCACGGTCCTCGTCCTGGGAGGCAGCATGAGCCTCGGGACCATGCTCTACATCCACGGCGCGGCGGCCAGCCTCTTCATGCCGGTGGTCGTCCTCACGCAGATGACCATGCACGTCTCGGTCCTGCTCGTCGTCCTGCAGCGCCTGGCCTACACGCTCGACCACAAGCAGGAGGTCCCCGAGGATCCGCTGGCCGTCAACTTCCCCACGCCGCTGCAGACAGGGATCACACTCAAGCATGTCACCTTCTCGTGGAACTCGGAGAAGGCGCCCGTCATCGACGACATCAGCCTGGAGATCCCCGTCGGCAGTTGGCTCTGCATCATGGGCGCCAGCGGATGCGGCAAGACCACCCTCCTGCAATTGATCGCGCGGCTGTACGATCCGCTGGAGGGGGAGATCAGCGTCGACGGCGTCTCGCTCGAGCATGTCCGCTTCGCCTCGCTGCGCCGGCACATGGCCTACGTCCCCCAGGAGGCGCAGATCCTGAGCGGAACCGTCCGCGACAACATCACCTACGCCAAGCCCGAGGCCACCCCGGACGAAATCATGGCCGTCGCCAGGTCCGCCGAGGCACACGATTTCATCATGGATCTGCCGGTCAAGTACGAGACCCTCCTCGGCGAGAAGGGAACCTCGCTCTCGGGCGGCCAGAAGCAGCGCCTCTCGATCGCCCGCGCGCTGATCACCAACCCCGAGGTGCTCTTGCTGGACGACTGCACCTCGGCCCTGGACGCCAACACCGAGCGCCGGCTGCAGAACACGCTCGAGCGCATCCTGCTGAACAAGACGGCCGTCATCGTCTCGCAGCGGGTCTCCATGGCCATGCGCTGCCACCGGATCATCGTACTCGAGCGGGGGCGCATTCTCGAACAGGGCAGCCATGCCCGCCTGATGAAAGCCGGCGGGTACTACGCCGATCTCTACGCCAAGCAGATGGGACAATCCTGACATGACAATCGATCCCGGCACGGCCTCCAGGCTGCAGGCCATCCGCATGCTGGTCCGCTGGCTGGAGCGCCGCGATTTCCCCGACCGGATGCTCCCCGACACCCCCGACCGCGGGTTCGTCATGGATCTGGTCTACGGCACCGTCCGAGGCTGGCGCCGCCTGGAGTGGGCCCTGGCCGCCTGCGTCAAGCGGCGTCCCGCCGCCGAACTGCGCGCGGCCCTGCTGCTCGGGGCGCAGCAGATCCTCTTCATGCCCGACGTGGCCGACCATGCCGCCCTGCACGCGACCGTCGAGGCGGCCAAGCATGGCGTCTCCGGCCAGTGCGGCTTCGTCAACGCCGTGCTCCGCACGCTTCTGCGGCAACGCGAGCCGCTCCTGGCCGAGCTGGCGGCGCAGCCCCTGGCGGTGCGCGCGTCGCATCCCGACGCGCTGGTGGACCGCTGGGTGCGCGTGTTCGGGGCCGGTGCGGCGTCCGCCATCTGCGACTGGGACAACACCCCCGCCGAGACGATTGTCGCCGTCGTGCCGTCGTGCGGCGTGACGGCGGCCGACCTGCTGGAACGATGGCGGGCGGCGGGCGCCGCCGCCCGGCCGCACGCGACCGAGGCCGCCTGTTTGGTGCTCGGCCGCGGCACGCACCTCGAAACCCTGGCAGGCTATGCGCAGGGTTGGTTCGTGCCCCAGGATCCGGCCACACTGGCGGCGGTCCGCCTCCTGGCGCCCTCGCCCGGCCTGCGGGTGCTGGACGCCTGCGCCGCGCCGGGAGGCAAGACGGTGCAACTCGCCGCCCGCATGCGGAGCGAGGGGACGCTCGTGGCCATGGAGCGCCACGGCGACCGGATCGGCCGCCTGCGGGAGAATCTGGCGCGGTGCGGACGCGACCGCTGGGTCCGGGTCGTCCAGGGCGATGCCGGCGACCGGGAAACCGTGGCCGCCCTCGGCCCCTTCGACCGCATTCTGCTCGATGCCCCCTGTTCGAACACCGGCGTGCTGCGCCGGCGTCCCGATGCGCGCTGGCGCTTTTCCGAAGCTCGGCTCCACACCCTGGCGGCGCAGCAGCGCCGTCTGCTGGCCAATCTCCTGCCGAGCCTCGCGCCCGGCGGTGTGCTGGTCTACTCGACCTGCAGCATCGAGCCCGAGGAGAACCAGGAACTGGTGGCCGCCGCCTGCGCCGGCCAGGATGAATATGTCCGCGGGGAGATTCACATGCAGCGGCCCGGCGACGACGACATGGACGGCGCCTTTGCTTGCGCGATTCGCCGGAAACCCCTAGAATCTGCGGCATGTTCACCGGTTTGATCCAGCGTGTCGGTCGTTTGCATGCCTTGAGCCGTTCCGCCGGCGGCTGGCGGGTCTCGGTGCGGTGTGCGCCCTGGGACGACCAGCTCCTCCTGGGCGAGAGTGTGGCCGTGCAGGGCGCCTGCCTGACGGTTGTCGCGTGCTCGGACGAGGGGTTCGACGCCGATGTGCTCGACGAGACCCTGTCGCGCACCGCCCTCGTCGGACTGCCGATCGGCGCCAGTCTGAACCTTGAGCGGGCACTGCAGCTCGGCGACCGGCTCGGCGGCCACCTGGTGAGCGGGCATGTCGACGAGACCGGGCGCATCCAGGGGATCGAGCGTCAGGGGCGCGATGTCGTCCTGACGGTGGCGTGCAGTCCTGAGCTGGCGCGCCTGACGGTTCTGAAGGGATCGATCACCATTGACGGCATCAGCCTGACCGTGACCGATCTGCAGGACAAGGCGCTGTCGGTCGCCATCATCCCCCATACCTGGGAGATGACGAGCCTCCGCGAGCGGCATGTCGGCGACCGGGTTAATCTCGAGGCCGACCTGCTGGGCAAGCATGTCGCGCGTCTGCTGGGCGACCGGGTGGCGCCGCCGGGCAAGCCGCCGCCGGCGCGGACGGTGATCGACGAGGCTTTTTTGAACCGGGCCGGGTTTGATGGCTGATGGTTCCGGGCACGGCTTGGGCCGTGGGCGGTGATCGGCATGAAGGAATGCACGGATGAAGATTGATGGCAGATTGCTGATGGCCGCGGGAATCGGCTTGCTGGCCGGCATGGTTGGCGGAC
>JAAYZJ010000236.1 GCA_012514915.1 Lentisphaerota bacterium
CCCCTCCCGGACGGGTCAGGTTGCGCCCGCAGGCGCTGCTCTGCAGGCAGTGGGCCACCAGCAGCAACACGCGTCCGGGATCGGTCCTGACCCGGCGCCAGCGCGTGATGCGGTTGTTGAGACGCAGCAGCCCGCGCAGCAGTATTGTTCTTGGTTTCGGCATGTCGATCAGGTAAATTGACTGCCAACTTAGCACCGCCTGCCGGGGCGGTCAAGGAGCGATATCAGCATGGATAAGACCGTCATCCTCGCCAGCCCACGCGGCTTCTGCGCCGGCGTGCGGCATGCCGTGGAAATCGCCGAAGCGGTCCTGCGGCAGCTTCCGCCCCCGCTGTACGCGCTCAATGAACTCGTGCATAACCGGCAGGTCGTCGAGTTGTTCACGCGCCGGGGCGTCTGTTTCGTCCGATCGATCGACGAGGTGCCTCCCGGCGCGACGGTGCTGTTCAGCGCCCATGGCGTGCCGCCCGCGGTGCGCGCGGCGGCGGCGGCGCGGGGCATCCGCGCGATCGACGCCACGTGTCCCTTCGTCGTCAAAGTCCACCATGAGGTCAGGCGGTTTGCCGCGGAGGGACTGGCGATCGCGCTGATCGGCCACCGGGGGCACGACGAGGTGGTCGGCGTGGCCGGCGAGGCCCCCGGACAGGTGACCGTGATCGAATCGGCCGGGGAGGCCGAGGCGTTTCAGCCGCGGGAGGCGCGGGGCGTCGCCGTGGTCACGCAGACGACCCTCAGCGCCGCCGAGACGGAGCGGGTTCTGGCCGTGCTGCGGCGGCGCTTCCCCGCGCTCCGGACGACGGCGGCCGACGACATCTGCTACGCGACGACCAACCGGCAGCAGGCTGTGCAAGCGCTGGCGGCCCGGACGCCGCTGGTTCTCGTGCTGGGCGGACGCCACAGCTCCAATACCCTGAGGCTGGCCGAAGTGGCGCGTGCCGCCGGCGCCGATGCGCGGCTGGTGAGCGCGTGCGACGAGCTCCCCGCCGACCGTCTCGATGCCGTGACGGAAGTCGGCTTGACCGCCGGCGCCTCGACCCCGGAGGCGTTCATCGAGACCGTGCTGGCCGCGTTGGCGGCCCGTGGATTCGCCCGCCGCGAAACCCTCGAGACGGTTCGCGAGACGATCCACTTTCCTTTGCCGCGGGAACTGGCCGGGGCGTAGCCCCGCTCGCGCCCATGCGAATGGTGCGCATCTGTCAGCCGTTCAACCGCTCAATGCGCTCTCCCGGTCGCCGCCAACCGACGACGGTCGAGTCCGTTCATGATCGCGCGGAAACTGTCGCGCCAGCGGGCTTCCGGCACGTCCTCGGTCACGCCCATGATGAAGCCGTCCGGATCGCCGCCCAGTTCGTCCAGCAGACCGACCGTGGCGGCCTCGACGTCGGCGTCGGAGCGGAGATGGAGCGACGAGGGGAAATTGATCCAGAGCACCTTGCCGGGCCACGCCGCCCGCGCCTCGGCCAGCGTCATGTCGGTGTCGGGCGCCGGCGTGAAGGCTTCGATGTAGTCGAGCGGCGTCTCGGCGATCGCCGACCGGATGGGGCCGCACGGCCCGTCGAAATGGCAGCCGATGAGCTTGCCGTGCCGGTGCATGATCTCGGCCGCCTCCTGGTAGTGGGGCAGATAGTAGGTGCGGAAATCCTCGACGCCGACGATGGCGGCCACGACATTGCCGCCGTAGTTGGCGTGCAGGCAAGGGGAGGCGGCCACCAGCGGATAGAGTTCGCGCTGCTTCTCGACGATGGCCCCGTAGAGGTCAAGCAGTTCATCGCGGTGATCCATCCACTCGATGCAGAACGTCTCCATGCCCAGATAGGCCCCTGAGATCAGGCACTGCAGCGGCTCGAGGCCGAATCCGGCACGGAGGATGACATCCTCGCCCAGCCCCTCCTGGGCCTGCGCGAACGTTTCGTAGCACGGCTCGAAGCGCTGGTCATCGATCAGGAAGCGGATGACTTTGAAGTCCTCGGGGCGCTTGTACATCCGCTCGTGCATCCAGGAGGTGAAACCGGCCGGTTCCTGCAGGGTCGACACGCTCCCCACGGGCGTCTCGTAGACGGTGCGGATCCAGTTCCGCCCCTGCTCGCTGAACTGGGTGGTGGTGACCTTGACGTTCGGCTGGTGAGTCCGCACGACCGGCACGTCGCGTTTGACGATGCACAGCCCCCGGTTGCGCAGTTCGCGCTCCGCCGTGCATGGCGGCAGCTTCCTTTCGTAGACGGTGAAGGGGATGCGGTCTGCGCGTCCGCCCTTCAATACGCACTCGACGCGTTGGCGTGGTGTCATGGCAACCTCTTTCCGCCGGGGCCTTCCGCGCCCCGACGGTTCATACGGTAGCGATCCGGGCGCCGCCTGTCCAGCATGCATCCCCCTTCCTTAACTGGGGTTGATGGTCGTTGACTGGGGGTGATCATGGCGGAACCGCCAAGGCGCCAAGGACGCCAAGCGAGAGGTGCGAGTTATGCTTTTTGGATGGCGCGCTTGACCTGTTTTCGTTGACGTGGGTGGTTGAAGCATGCCGGGTAAGAGTGGGTAAAAGAGGGCGTTTATGTGTCGGCGAGCTGACGGGTTGCTTGCCGGGCAACTCGGCTCGCGAGGACGCTCGCCCTCCAGCTCCGCTGAAAAGTGAAAAAAGTCAAAAAGTCAAAAGAGCCCGCGTCGCGCTTGCAATAGCATAGGAATGCCGGTACGCTACCCGTCGCTGCGTGGCTTTTCCACGCCAGGGTCGATGATGACAAGGAGCATGAAGATGAACCGTACCTCCAACCTGTCGTCTTTGCATCGCCGGGCCGGTCGGGGCCTGGCCTGCGCCGGCACGCTGTGGATGTTCGCCGCGGGTGCCGCGGCCCGGGCCGAGGTCGTCCTGACGCCCAAGGTGGGCGGCATCGCCCCGGTGGTCGTCGAGCGGCCGATCGACCTGCCCGCACTCAGCGCCCGCGAGCAACGGGCGTTGTCGCCCGCGGCGCGCGAGCAGCGCCGGCAGGACGAGCTGCTGAAAACCATCGCGGAGGATCTGGTCTATCATCTCGGGAAGATGACCGGGACGCGGCCTGAAATCATCGTGGCCGGCGAGGCGCAACCGCCCAGGCCCGCGATCGTCCTCGGCGCGCCGGCGGTGAAACTGGGCGCCGTCCCGGCATTCGAGACCCCGACGCAGGAGTCGTTCCGGCTGCTGACGCGCGACGGGCGCGTCTTGATCGGCGGCGAGAGCGTCTACGGCGTGGCGCACGGCGTCTACGAATGGCTGCGGGAACTCGGCTGCGACTGGATCTTCCCCGGGGAGGAGGGCGAGGTGATTCCGGCGCGCGCGCGGGTGGCCGTCGGCGATCTCGATGTGGCCCGCAAGCCCGTCTTCGAGGTCCGCTCGCCCTGGTACAGCGGGGGTGCCCGGATCGTCAACGCCGACGAGCAGGCCCAGTTCGCGCAATGGAAGATCCGCCAGCAGCAGACGGCCTACCGCGACCGGCCCCATCCCACCTTCCTCGGCGGCGGGCACTACTGGGCCTCGCTGATCGGCCGCAACCGGAAGTTCCTGGAGGAGAACCCCGAGCTGCGCGCCCTGACGCGCCAGCCCGACGGCAGTCTGGAACGGACCTGGAGCCAGCTCGACGCCGCCCACACCGGCGTGGTCGAGCTGACCGTCCAGGACATCCGCCAGACCTTCGAGCGCAACGGCTGGCCCAAGGACTACCCGGTCGCCATGAGCATCGGGCCGAACGACGGCGGCGGCTACTCCGTCTCGCCCGAGGCCCTCGCGGCCGGCGCCGGCCGGAACGACCCCGTCACGGGCGACCAGGACCAGACCGATGCGCTGGTCCTCTACGCCAACCGCGTGCTGGAGCGGCTCGTGCCCGAGTATCCCAACCTCTACCTGGGGTTCTACCTCTACAGCGTCCATGCCGACTATCCCATGCGGCACAAGCCCCACCCGCATCTGGCGCTCAACATCGCCGACATCACCTACTCGCGCTTCCACAGCCTGCTCGACAAGCGCAGCGTCACGCGCACCTACTACCGCGGCATTCTCGAGCAGTGGGCGCGGCTCAACCGGGAGCAGGGCAACCCCCTCTCGTTCTACGGCTACAACTGGAACCTGGCCGAGAACCTGATGCCCTACAGCAAGATGAAGATCTGGGGCCAGGATCTGCCCTACTATGCCGCCATGGGGGTGGTCGGGCACAACAACGAGCAGGACAAGGCCTGGAGCATCCTCGGGCCGCACAACTACCTCATGGCCCGCATGGGCTGGGACACGTCCCTCGATTGGCGCCAGGTGCTCGCCCACTACTGCACGCTGGCCTTCGGTGCGGGAGCCGAGCCCATGGAGCAATACTATCTCGACCTGATCGACACCCAGGAATCGGCGGGTTTCGAGGCCGGCGGCTACGCCTCGATCCACCTGATCTTCGACCGCGGGTTCGTCGAGCGATCGCGCGCGCGGTTCGCCCGGGCGGCCGCGGCGGCCGGGACCGAGGTCCACCGGCGCAACGTCGATTACTTCAGCCAGCCGGTCACCGCGCTGGAGCGCTACCTCGACTACCGCGACGCCATCACCGCGTTCGACTTCGAAAAGGGGCTGCGCGCCTACGAGGCCATGCTGGCGCACTGGGAGACGTATCTGGAAAAGAACGCCAACCTGGTCTCGCGCTACGGCCGGCGCTATGCCGAGAACTGGCTCTTCGGCCCCTATGTCAAGCAGGCCCACCAGTATTCCACTGGCGACTACCGCCTGCTCCATGCCCTGCCCGACGCCCTGCCAACCCTGCTGGATCCGAATGTGTCCGGCGCGTTCATGGGGTTCCAGAACCCCGAAGTGCGCGACCATTCCTGGATGATGACGAAGACCTGGTCCAGTTCATGGGAGGCGCAGGGGCTCGGGCCCTACCGCCAGGGCGCGGTCTGGTACCGGCAGCGGTTCGAGCTGCCCAAAACCGGCGAGGGGGAGGGGATCGGCCTGTTCATCGGCGCCGTCGAGGACGAGATCCATGTCTGGTGCAACGGCCAGTATGTCGGCCGCGGGCGCGGCTTCATCCGCCCGTTCGCCTTCGACCTCACCGCGCACGTCCGCCCGGGCGGGGACAACCTGCTGGCGCTCCAGGTCGTGCGGCGGGGCATGCTCAACGAGCTGTGGCAGGGCGGGCTGCTGTATCCCAGCTTCGTCTTTGCCGGGCCGCGGCTCGACCAGCCGGCCCCTCTGGACGACCCGCCCTACCGCGTGCTGCCCGGCGGCGCCCGCGAGCCCATCCGGCCGTGACGGTGCCGGTCGTCAAAGCAGAATCCGGCTCCAGGTCTTGGCGAAGATCAGCAGCAGGATGCCGACCAGCACCCACCGGAGGGTTCGCGCGGGCAGCTTCCGGCTGACCCGCGCGCCGATCCAGGCCGCGGGAAGCGAACCCGCAATCACCGGAAGCAGGTAGCGCCATTCGACCTGGCCAGTGAGGATCTTGCCCGCCGCGCCCATCAACGCGCCGAGGAACATGATGCCCAGGCTCGAGCCGATCGCCACGCGCATGGGAATCCGGAGGAGACCGGTCATCACCGGCACCAGCACGAACCCGCCACCCGCGCCGATCATCCCCGAGATGAAGCCGACACCGCCGCCGCACAATGCCGACGCGGTGCGGTTGAAGGTGAACGTGTACCCGTCGCCTCCGAGGCCGCGGGTGGGCAGGCACAGCAGCAGCAAGGCCAACGCGACAATCACACCGAAGGCGATCTCGAGCACCAGGGACGACAGGCCGCGCGTGACGGCCGCACCGACGAAGGCCGTCAGCCCCATCGGCATGCCGAAGGCCAGCACGGTAGGAAGATGCGTGTAGCCGCCGCGCCGGTGCGCAAGCATCCCCATGGCCGAGGCCGCCAGCACCTGCAGCATCGTGATGCCCGCCACCGTGTTCATCGACAGCTCGCCCGCGCCCAGGAGGGGCGGAATCGACAGCAGCAGGGGAATCAGCACCACGGCGCCGCCCACCCCGAGCAATCCTGAACAAAACCCGCCCGTCAGACTGACCGCGGTCAGCACGAGCGATGTTCGGAAAAGCAAGGCCGTCTCCATGCGCGTCAGGGGGCCTGCAGGTGAAGACGGGCCGCCAACCGGTTGTCGGCTTGACTCCAGGCGAGCCCTGCCGAGCCAGCCAGGTCGATGGTCTGCAGCAGCGTTTGCACGGTGCGCATGGCTGCCGCCTCCCGCGGCGTGGCGCGGATGGCGCCGAGTGTGGAGGCGAGCCGGTAGACGGCGAAGATTTGACGCAGTTCATCGGTTGTCCGTGCCAGGTCGATCCACAGAAAGCCATCGAGCCCCTGGGCGCCGACGGCGGCCCGTGCGTCGGTCAGCATGCTGCGCCAGGCGGCCGGCGCATCCGGCGCGAAGCGGCGCTGCGCATCGAGGCTCGCGGCCGAGGTGCAGAGGGTGAGCCAGCCGGGCTGCAGCTCCACGGCCGTGCAATCCTCGGGGGCGAGGCGGATATGCCGGCTGCCGCCCAGCCAGTTGAGCAGGATGCGGTTGCTGAGGTTGTGCTCGGGCGTCTGCGTCCGCAGGGGCAGCCGCGTGGCCGCTGCCACACGGGCGACGGCCTGCGTGACGGCTCCAGGGGTGTCTGACGGGTCGGGAAAGAGCAGCGTGATGGCCGGCACGGCCAGGCCGAACACCCGGCCGCCCAGCGCCTGGGTCGTTAGATAGAGGGCCATGTCCTCGCCCGAAGGCGGCGTGTCGGCGGCCAGCGCCAGGCCCGGCAGGAGGCTGTCGATCAGACCGCGTGCGGTGGTGCTGGGCAGCAGCAGGAGGGCGCAGGCAGCGTCGGCCGCCAGCGCGTCGGCCGCCGTGCAGCGGCCGCTCAGGCGCGCGTCCAGGTCGGGCGCTTCCGCCGGCAGGCCGCCGGCCTGCAAAGCGAGCGCGATCTGCCGGGGTTCGAAGGCCGTGACCCGGGCTTCGATGGCGCCGTCGACGGGGAGCGGCACGGGTGACCAACCGGGCTCAAGCCAAGCGCGGTGGGGCGCCACGCCGGTCTGGCGCCAGGGCTCGGGGTCGTTACGGAACAGCGGCGCGAGCGGAGCGTCGTGCAGGATGCGGGCGTCCAGCGCCCGCACGGCATCGGGGTCGTCGCCCAGCGTCGCCAGCAGGATGTTCTCGCGCAGGAAGAAGGCGACCTTCGGTCCGGTCTCGCCGCGCGCCCGCATCCGTTTCGAGGTCGTATCGAGGTAACGGGTGCCCGCCGGGGTGGTTTCGAGCCGTCCCAGGCCCGGCACCCAGCGAACCGCCAGCATGGCCCGCAGCAGGGGCCCCCGGAAACCCGCCCAGCTCGCACCGGTCCAGCAGGGGGTGCCCGACGGCCCCAGCGCCGGACTCCAGCCGATCAGCGAGCGCCGTCCCGAGACGAGCCGCACGATCCAGACGATGTTGGTGTCGGCCGACCACTCCTCCACCTTGCGGACGCCCGCGCCCTGGAGCGTGCGGACGAGGAGCGGGTTGGCAAAGCGGTCGCGCCAGACCCGGGCGAGGTCGAGATGCTCGCTGACGAACGGGCTGTTCACGGGCATGGCCCGGAACACCCGGTCGGGGCGCTCGGGAACGAAGCCCATCCAGAAAAGCGTCAGCAGGACGAGGGCGCCGACCACGAGCTGCGTCCGGCGCGGGGGCCGGGCAGGCTGGCGTGGAGACCGTCGCTCGTTCACAGATGTGCTCATGAGACAGCCAGCGAGCCGGTCAACTGGGCCACATCGCGCATTTGGTGGCGGACCAGGTAGTCGCGGATGCCGTCGATGACGCGCAGCGGCGTGGAGGGATCGATGAAATTGGCGGTGCCGACGGCGACCGCCGTGGCGCCGGCGATCAGGAACTCGATCGCCTCGCGGGCCTCCTGGATGCCGCCCATCGCGAGGATCGGCAGCTTGACGGCCTGGGCGGCGTCGTAGACATGCTTGACGGCCACGGGATGGATGCAGGCGCCGGAGAGCCCGCCGACGCGGTTGGCCAGCACGGGCCGCCGCCGCTCGATGTCGATCACCATGGCCGGCAGGGTGTTGACCAGCGAGAGGGCGTCGGCGCCGGCCTCGGCCGCCGCGCGGGCGAAGGGGCCCATCGCGGGGACGTTGGGGGCCAGCTTGGGGATCACCGGCAGCGGCGTCCGGCGGCGCACAGCGGCGACGACGCCCGCCATCGTCGCGGGATCGGCACCGAAGGCCGAACCGCCCGCCTTGACGTTGGGACACGAGACATTGACCTCGAGGCCGGCGATGCCCGGCACGTCACTCAGGCGCGCCGCCACCTCGGCGTATTCCTCGACTGTCGTGCCCCAGATGTTGACGATCACCGGGACGCCGAATTCGCGCAGCCGCGGCAGGTACTGGGCGATGAATCCGGCAACCCCCGGCCCCTGCAGGCCGATGGCGTTGACCAGACCCCCCGGCACCTCGACATGGCGCGGCAGCGGGTTGCCCGGCCAGGCTTCGAGCCGGATCCCCTTGACGGTGATCGCCCCCAGGCGGCGGACATCAAGCCAGTCGGCATACTCGACGCCGTAGCCGAACGTCCCCGAGGCCACGGTCACGGGGTTCTGCATGGCGATGCCGCCGACGTTGACGGCGAGCGAGGGTGAGGCGGAGGTGGTCATGCCGGATCCTCCCAGACGATGGTGCGCGCCTCGAAGATCGGGCCGTCCTTGCACACGCGGGCGATGTGGATGGAGCCGTCGGCCTCGCGGAGCCGCTGCACGCAGGCGAGGCAGGCCCCAATGCCGCACACCATGTGGTGGTCGAGCGAGAGCCAGGCGCGGCAGCCGGCGGCGATGGCGCGCGTGCCCACGGCGCGGAGCATGCCGTCGGGACCGCAGGCGAAGAGCTCCGCGGGGGGCGCCCCCGCGTCGAGATGGCGCCCGAGCAGGTCGGTCACCAGCCCTTCCGTTCCCAGCGAGCCGTCCTGCGTGGCTACCTCGACCGACCAGCCGAGTGCCTCGAAATCGGCGATGCAGAGGACGTCGGCGGCGCGGCGGCCACCCAGCAGGACGACCCCCTTGCGCGGCAGGCGCGTCGCGAGGAAGACGAGCGGCGCGACGCCGTAGCCCCCGCCGACGAGGATCGGCAGGCGGTCGCCGGACGCCAGGGGGAAGCCGTTGCCAAGCGGCCCCATCACGCTGAGCCGCGTGCCGGCCGGAAGGGTGGCGAGCACGTCGGTGCCGCGGCCGACGCGCTTGTAGAGGATGGCCAGCTCGCCGGCGCCGGCGCGGTAGATGCTGAACGGCCGGCGCAAGGCGGTTGTTTCGAGCCCGGGGATGCGGAGATGGATGAACTGTCCCGGCTGCGCGGCGGCGGCCAGCTCGGGCGCGGCCAGGCGCAGCAGGCAGTATCCACCCGACACGGGCGTTTGTTCAAGAATGGCGGCTTCACCTAGCGGCATGCGCGTAGTTTGAGGGTTTTACGGGACGGGGTCAAGCCCGCGGAATCCGGCGGTACGTGTGGGGGAAGGTAGGACAGGCATTCCTGCCTGTCCACCGTGTCGGAGTGTGGGGGAAGGTAGGACAGGCATTCCTGCCTGTCCACCGTCGGTTTGTGCAAGCTGTTTAATCAAGCACCTGTGCGTAGACCGCCTCCGTCGCCGCCGCGGAGGCATCCCAGGTGAAGGCCGCGGCCTGCTGACGTCCCCGGGCGACCAGCCGGGCCCGGAACGGGGCATCGTCCAGCAGCGGGCGCAGTGCGTCTGCGATCGATCCGGGCTGGTCCGGATCGCAGTACCGGACCGCCTCACCGGCGAACTCGGCGGCGGCTCCTCCCGCGCAGGCGACCGGACAACCGGCGGCCATGGCCTCGAGCACCGGCAGTCCGAATCCCTCGTCGAAGGAGGGGAACACCAGCGCCTCGGCCAGGGCATAGACGGCGGGAAGATCGGCTTCGTCGATGTAGCCGGTCTGGTGGACGCCTTCGGCCAGGAGAGTCGGCGGCAGGGTGCCGGCGCCGACGCGGACGAGGTGCAGGTCGGCGTGCTCCCGGCGCAGCGCCTGCCAAGCCTGCCGGATGCCGTCGAGGTTCTTGCGCGGCGCGGGGTCACCGACAAACAGGAGGTAGCGGGCGGGGAGGCGGTAGCGGGCGCGCACGGCAGCCAAGGCAGCCGGGGTGCCCGGCTCGAAATAGGCGGGCGCGACACCGAGGGGAATCACATGAGCGCGGGCCTCGGCACCGGGAAACCGCGCGGCCAGGGCGTCGCGGGTCGCCCGCGAGGGGACGAGGATGGCGGCGGCGCGGCGGATCGAGCCGGGGAGCCGCGCCCGGTAGTGGATCCGGTTGGCCGCCGTGCAGAAGCGGGGGTGGGTGTAGACATGCAGGTCGTAGAGCGAGAGGACCAGCGGGCAGGGGAGGCGGGGGGGCGCCACGTAGGCCGGGGCGTGCAGCAGATCGATCCCCGCGTGCCGCAGACATCCGGGGAGGAGGGTGAGCTCGAAGCCGATGCGGCCGGCGCGACCACTGCTCCAGGACGGGACGGGAAGCCGTGGCCAGTCGACACCCGCCGCAGCCGCACCGCAGGCGGGCGGCAGCAGCAGGCGGTAGTCGTAGGCGCCGCGCCGCGCCAGGGCCCGGGCCAGCTCGACCACGCTCTTCTCGACGCCCGAGAAGGGCGGCCGCAGCACGAGCGCGTTGTAGGCGACGACGGGCATCGCGCCCCTAGCGCGTATCGAGCTGCCCCTGGTAGATGTGGCGCCGCACCTTCTGGATCGACGTCCGCTCGAGGGGCTCGCGCCGGACTTCGATCTTGCGCGGATGCTTGTAGTCGGCCAGCTTCTGGCACTGCTTGCAGACGATCGCGCGGGTGCGCTTCTCGATCTCCGGCCAGTCGGGATTGTCGGCGTCCA
>JAAYZJ010000237.1 GCA_012514915.1 Lentisphaerota bacterium
AGCACAGGGGCGGGAAGGGCTGATCAAGCTGATGGTGTTCTGCCCGGCAACCAGAAGCTGCGAACGGCCTACGACCTGGGGGACGCCATTCCGAAAATCGAAGACGGTCCCTGGCCGGCGTTTCCTTCCGACCTGATGAGCGTGTTGATCGTGCTGGCAACGCAAACACGGGGCACCATGCTTTTTTTTGAGAAGATGTTCGAAAGCCGCATGTATTTTGTCGACCATCTCATCGGTATGGGCGCCCGCATCGTGCAATGCGACCCGCATCGCGTGGTGGTGACCGGGCCGGCCCCGTTGCACGGCACGCGCGTGGTCAGTCCCGACATCCGTGCCGGCATCGCGCTGCTGGTCGCGGCACTGTCGGCGCGCGGCACGTCGCTGATCCTCAACGCCGGGAGTATCGATCGCGGCTATGAAAAGGTGGACGAGCGGCTCCGCGAGCTGGGCGCCTGTATTGAACGCCGCGCCTGAGCGGCTCTCCCTCCCTCGCAAACCCATGCATGCTACCGAACAAGCAAGGCAACATCGTCACGGATCCATGGTCGACCTGCAACGTCGCTACTGGAACAACCTGGCAAAGTCCTACCAGGCAAGCACGAGCATTGCCTTGAACGACTTTCACTACGGTCCGCTTGTGCCCGGGGAAAGACAGCTCAACCTGCTACCCGAGCTGACGCCGGGCGACAGGGTTCTGGAGCTGGGGTGCGGCGGAGCGCAAAACAGCGTCTGGCTGGCCGGCCGGGGGATGGATTGCACCGCCATCGACATTTCCTCTGAACAGTTGCGGCAAGCGCGCGCCATCGCGCGGCGGGCCGGCGTGAAAATCACGTTTAAGCGCGTGCCCATGGAAACGTTCCACCTGCGCGTCGCGACCAAGTTCCACCTGATCCACAGCTCGCATGCGTTTGAGTTTGTTGACGATCCGGCCGCGATCATCCGGCGCGCCGCCGTCAGGCTGCTGCCGGGCGGCGCCTTGCTGATCTCCACCGTCCATCCGCTCTACAACGGGGAATGGGTGGAAAGCCTCGACGAACACGGACGACCGGACGGCATGGGGTTGCTCTTGCGCAACTATTTCCAGCCGCCGGACGACGCACGTTTCAAAAACGGACGCCTTGAAGTGATCTCCCGCGCCTATCCGGTCGCGTCCTGGTTTGACTGGATGCGGGCCGCCGGTCTTGAAGTCATCCGGCTGGTCGAGCCGCCGGCCCTGCCACGCGACACGCCCCCGCCCTACAACAGCGCCGGATGGGACGAAGCCCACGAGCAGCTTCGCGCCGTCCCCGGAACCTTGATCGTGGCCGCGCGGCGCCCCGGCTAATCTTCCCTTTCCGCATCCCGCACCCGGCACCCGTCGACAACCACGGCCACCGGTCGCGCCAGCTTCAAGGGATCGCCATCCCACACCACCAGGTCGGCATCCAGGCCTGATCCAGCCCCTTGCCCACGCAGGGAGAGAGCGGTTGCAGCGTGTAGCGGCCGGTATTCACGTCGGTGAACAAGGGATTGTCCACGATGTTGAACGCCCCGGCGTTCGTCAGTTCCGGCGCGCAGGAGTAGCCGAAGCGGGCCGGCACCGTTGTATACACATCCGAGGCGGCTGAGACGTAGACATTGGTGTTGAAATAGACGATTGTGTTGGTCACCAGTCCGCCGGTGTCGTAGATGCCGCCGGCCGTGGTGGTGACCAGGGCTGCGTTTCCGTTGCACTGGTTGCCGGCGATCGTGCAGCTCTCGACGACCGTGCCGGGGTTGAGGTAGATGGCGCCGCCCTGGCCGCGTGCCGTGATGGGGCCAGCGCGGTTGCCGGTAAGCAACGTGTTGCGGACCAACCCCGTGCCGCCGAGCATGTAGATGGCGCCGCCCCATGAACCGCGGTAACCCTGCGCGTCAGCATCGTTGCCGATGAAGTGACAATCGTAGATGCGGATCGTGCTGTTCTCCGACGCCAGGGCGCCGCCGTGGGCGCGGTTGTTGGTTGGGCCAGGGGTGGACTTGGCGACATTGCCTGTGAACAGGGTTCGGCGCAAGGTGACGGTGGAATCGAGCGCATAGATGCCGCCGCCCCAGACGTAGCCGTTGCCCGTGGCGTTGGAGCGGTTGTTGCGGATGATGCAATCCTCGATGTCCAGCGTCGAAAGCAGAATGTAGATGCCGCCGCCGAAGGCCTTGACGGCGTCGGTGGGCGTGTCGCCGTCCTGGATCGTCACGCCGGCCAGGCGGCAATCGGACAGGTTGGCGGTCGCCAGCACGCGGAACGTGCCGGACGCGCGGCGAATGACGGTTGGCCAGATTTCCGGATCACGTGGGCCGGGGCCGACCGTGCTGCTGCCGGCCGCATAGCCGCCCCGGATCTCCACGTTTCTGACGCTGGACCAGACCAGCGTCTGCGCGAGATCGAACGTTTCGCCCGCCACGTGAATCGTATTGGACCCCTTGGCAAAATCGATGGCCGCCTGAATCGAAGTAAAGGCCTTGGCCCACGAAGTGCCATCGGAAGCATCCCCGCCCGACCACACGTAGATTTCCGACGCCGACACCTGGATGTAATCCGTCTTGACCCATTCGGCGGTATCGTCCGCACTGTTGGCGACAAGCAAGCGTACTGTGTGGATGCCCGGTGGGAAGGCATGCGAGACGACCCGTTTGTCGGTGCCCTGCACATCAATGGTGCCGTCGTTCTCGAAATCCCAGGCATAGACGAGACCGTTGGTGTCGTCGCCCTGCACGTGGGCCGTGAAACTAACGTTCAGCGCATCGATCCCCTGCCGAATGTCGGCAATGAAATTGGCGCGCAACGCCCCTTCGTCGGGCGGCTCCGACTCGAAAGCACCCCTGTCAGGAGCGCTATTGCGCACGCGGGGGTTGTTGTCGAGGTCAACCGCCCCGGCCATCCAGCCCTGCAGGGCTGCGGCATCGATCGCGGGCGCTCCCGGCAGGAGTCGGAAGTCGCCGCCGGGCGCATCGGTAAATTCGGGGTCTATCGCCAGGTTGCCGGTGCCGGCGCGCCCGGGAAGGGTGCATGAATAGGCCAGCGATCCACCGGCGGCCGACACGCTGACATCCACACCATCGAAAACGCGGTTGTTTGCCGCGAAGACCGCGTTCGACACGATGGGCGCCGCTCCCGACAGGAAGACGCCGGCGACCATCCCCGCCTGCACCGAGCGGTTGCCGGCGACCGTCGTGCTCTCGATCAGGCCGCCCGTCGCGTAAACGGCGCCGCCATCGCGTTCCGCCTGGTTCGCCATCAGCAGGCAGTTGCGCAGCGTGCCGGCCGTCATGTAGACGCCGCCGCCATGGGCCGTCGTCGAAGCCGTGTAGGTCATCGTGTTGCTGGCGATCAGGCTGTTTTCCACCGTGCCGCCGGTCATGTAGATGCCGCCGCCGCACCGAATGGAACCCGCCTGCCCGCCGACCTGGTTGCCCGTGATGAAGGAGTTGCGGATTTCGTGCGGTCCGGTCATGGATATGCCGCCGCCGTAGCTGCCGGAATTGTTGGCGAAGTCGCTCCTGTTGTTCGCGATCCTGCAGTCCAGCACCCGCCACTTGCCGCCCCGCAGGAAGAGACCGCCGCCATAGCCGGCACCGGTGTTGGACTGGCCGGAAGTCAGCGAATTGTCGGCGACCAGGCTGTTGGTGAGCGTCACCCAACTGAACAGGCCGTAAACCCCGCCACCGATCGGGTTCTCGTTCGCCGCGCCCAGCATCGTGTTGTTGGTGACGATCACGCTGTCGAACCGCATGGCGCAGTTGACGAGGCGCAAGCCGGCACCCTGGCGCGGCCGGTAGAAGTTTTCGAAATCGTAGCCGTTCACGGGGGGGCGCGGGGTTCCCGAGGCAAGTCGGTGCTTCCGTGCGCCTCAATGAGAACGACTGTCCCGCTTAATCTCGATCACGTGCGTCGGTTAAGCGTATCCGATTAAGGGTG
>JAAYZJ010000238.1 GCA_012514915.1 Lentisphaerota bacterium
CCGCTGCCGTGCGGGACCATTGATCCGCGAGGGCCGCGAGTTCCGGGGACGAGGGTGGCGCGTAGCCGGTCAGGCGGCGGGCGAGGAGATTGGGACTGAACAGGGGTTTGAAAAGGTCTGGCATCGGTTCTCCAACCAGATATCGGGATTCACACGGTAATGGCGGCATTCTAGCGCGCCTCCCGGTTCAAGGCAAGCGCGGCACTCGTCGGCAGCCGGTTGACGATGGGGGGCGGCGATGACTGTGCTTGGAGTGTGCGCCCCGCATCTCACGCTTGGCGACCTTGGTGCCTTGGCGGTTCACGACTACAGTCGACTACCAGCAACATCCCGCAGAGGTAATCATTTCTCCGCGCCTTCTCCGGAGAACAATCCGTCTTCGTTAGCATGCGCGCCTGTGTAATGGTAGGCCATCAACGCGCCACCGTTTGAAGTCTGTCGTTCTGACTTCCTTTTTCGCCGCGTGCGCGCTAGAGTGAATGCCATTTCGTCTGGCGTGCGCAGGGATGCGCGGGAGTGGAGCGATGATACGAACGGGCATCGGTTTCGATGCGCACCGGCTGGTGGAAGGCCGTGCGCTGGTTCTGGGCGGCGTGCGGATCCCCCATGCGACGGGACTGCTGGGCCACTCGGATGCCGACGTGCTGACCCACGCGATCATGGATGCGCTGCTGGGGGCGGTCGCCGACGGCGACATCGGCCGCCACTTCCCCGACTCCGATCCGCGCTGGAAGGATGCCGACAGCCTGGTGCTGCTGCGTCACGTCGGCGCGCGGCTGGCGGACCAGGGCTGGCGCGTCGGCAACATCGACGCGACGGTGCTGGCCGAGGCGCCGAAACTCGCGCCGCACATCGCCACGATGCGGGAGCGGCTGGCCGGGGCGCTCGGCGTCGACGCCGGCGCCGTCTCGGTCAAGGCGACGACCGTCGAGGGGATGGGGGCGATCGGACGCCGCGAGGGAATTTCCGTCATGGCCGTGGCGACGGTTGCGCGCTGAGCAGCGCCTCCAACCGTTGCCGGCCGAGCGCGTCGTCGAGCAACGTCCAGCGCGCGAGGAGGCGCAGCTTGACGGCGTAGGCCAGCAGCACCTCGGGCGTCAGGGGCTGGATGCCCTGAAGCGCCTCGACCGCCTGCCAGCGGAGCCGGGCCAACGCGCGTTCGCGCTGCAGGGGGTCGGGGAGCTCGAAGGCCGCCGCCACGCCGTGCTCGACCCGCAGATCGCCGGCGTCGTCCGGCCGCAGCCACCGCTGCGGATCCTGCTTCAACCGGGCGGCGCGGCGGCGCGCGACGGCGTTGCGCAGCCGCGTCTCGTGCGCGTTCCAGGCCCGGACGAACGGGTGGTCGCAGTCGGTATCGTCGAGCAGCGCCTGCACCGCTGCGGCCAGGCGCCCCGCGAGCTGTTCGGCGCAGGCGGCGCGGAACGCCTCGAGGGTGATGCCCGGCGGGTGGCCCGGCAGCAGCATCGGCAGGGAGGCGATGAAGTAGTCCAGATTCATGGGCGGTGCCCGGTCAACCGGCGGCCTGGAGCAGCTTGACGAGTTGCGGCCGCAGCAGGCGGGCCAGCGCGGCGGTGATGGCCTCGGTGGTGAAACTCTGCTCGACACGGCCGCCTTCGAGGCGCAGCACGAATCCGTCGGGGAAGGCGGGGCTGGGCGTGACCGTCACCCCTTCGGCCGTCGCGGCATCGGCCTGCAGCCGCTTCACAAGCCCGGCTGCCTGCCCGGCGGCGCGGCCGCCGAGCACCACCTCGACCTCGCGCGCGCCGCCCTTGAGGGCGGCCGCCACGGCGTCGGCAATCCACTGCTGCATGGCCTGCTCGTCGGATGCCGCCTGGCCGACGTCGCGGCGCAGCAGGTTCTCGAGGGTCTTGACGAGATCCTGTTCGACCTGGAGGCGCACATCGCGCGCCGCCTGGCGGACGCTCTCCTCGGCGCGCCGGGCAAAGGCGGCGGCGTCGCGCTCGGCCTCCCGGCGGAGGGTCGCGGCTTCGTCGCGGGCCTTGGCGACGAGTGCGTCCGCCTCCGCGCGCGCCTGCTTGATGATGGCTTGAGCCTCATCCTGCGCCTTCTCGACGCCTTCCGTCCGGATGCGGTCAAGCAATTGCTGGAGTTCTTCAGTCATGTTCGAAACCCCACTAGGCCTTGCCGACGGCGATCAGCGCGAAGACCATCGTGAAGATGGCGACCGTCTCGATGATGCCGATGGCGGCCAGGTAGTTCGTGAAGCCCAGGCCCGTCTCGCCCTGCGCGTCGGCGGCGGCGGCGGCCGTGCGCCCCTGCATGAGGGCCGATAGCCCGATGCCCAGGCCGGCGAAAATGCCGACCAGGCAGAGGGCGATCCACGGCGCGCCGGCTTCGGCGCGGGCGATCATCGCAAACATGACGATCATCCCGTAGAGCGTCTGGGTCAGCGGCGCGCCGACGAAGGAGAGGAGCAGGAAGGGGGCCTGCTTGCCCTGGGCGTAGCATTTCTTCCAGGCACCGACGGCCGCGCTGCCGGCGGCTCCCGTGCCCAGGGCCGACCCCGCGGCGCTGATGGCGAGCGCCATGACGGCGCCGGCGATGCCCAGTCCGGTGTTCATTGCGGTTGGATCCATGTTCATTCTCCTGGTTGTTCGTAGGTGAGGTTAAGCGGTGGGGACGGCGACCGACCCGGCGGCTCCGCCGGCGGGGGGCGTCTGCCGCCGGAAGGGACGGTAGGCGAAGCCGCTCCAACTGACGCCCTTGTGGTTGGAAAATTCGAGCGTGTTGAGACGCACGGCATGCACGAGGATGCTCAGCGCCCCCATCAACAGGTTGAGTCCGTGCCCGGCCAGCAGGATCAGCAGGACACACGGGATCTTGGCCCAGAGCGGCAGGGCCAGGTCGAGTGCCATGGCATTGAAGTTCTCGGCCACCTTGACCGAGGCCATGCCGACGGCGAAGAGCCGCACGTAGGAGATGATGTCGCCGAGGCAACTGATGATGTTGAGCGGCAGCATGCCGAGATCGACCCCGTGGGTCCTGAGCTCGCTGCGTTCGAGCATGAACAGCGCGATCATCAGAGTCGAGACGACCGCCACGCCCGTCATGTAGGGAGGGAACACGAACCCCTCGACGGAGACCATGCAGGCGGCGGCGTACATCGTCCAGACGATCCCCACCCAGCCGACCTGGGCGAGGGCCTTGGTCGACGGGAAAAGGCCGGCCGCGTTCCACAGGCGGGCGACCGAGAGATGGAGTGCCCCGAGGAAGAAGCAGAACTGCATGATGTTCTGCTGTTCGGCGAGCCACCGGGCGACGGGATGGCGCAGCGCCGCCGGCAGGGCGTCGGCCGGAATGCCGAAGTAGGTGGCGCTCAGGACGCCCCAGACGATCGTGGCCGCGGAAAAGAGGGTCATCAGCGTGAACGGCGCCGCCGGGGCGCGGCGGAACCTGGCGCGCAGCGCCAGCGTGCCGGCCAGCAGCAGCGCGCCATAGCCGGCATCGCCGACCAGCATCGCGAAGAAAAGGGTGAAGAAGGCGTAGAAGGCGACGCTGATGTCGGTTTCGCGGTAGCCGGGGAGGATGCCGAGCATCTTGAAGAGGCCGGTGACCGGACGGGCGAACGTCGGCGGGCGGATCAGGGTCGGTGGCTCTTCGTCGGGCGCGGGATCGCGCGCGACCAGCGCCCAGCCGGACGCGCGGGCCGCGTCGTGCAGGCGGGCGACCGTTTCGGAGGGGCAGTAGCCGGTGAGCCAGGCGATGCCGTCGGCCTGTCCCGTGCTGGTGCGGGCCAGGACGAAGTCGCGCAGTTCGATGCGTCCCGCCAGTTCCGCGCGCAGGGCCTTCTCGTGGCCGGCCAGCGCGGCCAGTTCGCGGTTGATGGCCGTATGCCGGGCGCCGGCGGCGGCGCGCCGCTCCCGGAGGCGCGACAACGGCCGGTCGGGGAGCGGAATGCGCTCGACCGCTTCGGGCAGGGCGACCGCGCCGATGGCGACGCCCAGGACATGATGGTCCTCGCGGGCGAGGATCCGCACGAACCCGGCGTCGTCCGCCTGGAATTCGAGCGCCGCGGGCGCACGGAAGAGCTGAACGGGGATGCCGTCCGCCACCAGCCGCGCCGCGGCGGCGGGGTCGAATTCGCCGAACCCGCCCACCTGCGCCAGTGCGTCGTCGAGCTCGCCGATCTCCGCCTCGATCCCTTCCGCCTCGCGGCCGAGCCGCAGGACCCCTTGGATCGTCGGGGGCTCGGCGGGGGCGGGTACCGGCGGGCCGGCCGCCGCCGTCGCGTCGGGCTGGGCGGCGGCCTCGGCGATCAGGCGCAGCGCCTCGTCGCCCTCGGCCACGCCGGCCTCGGCCTGGCGCCGGTCGGCGGCCTCGCTCGACGCGATGTCGAGGTGCAGCACGCCGAGTGCCTGCAGCCGGCCGATCGCGGTGTCGCGGTCCGCTTCGGTGCAGAGGATCGTGACGCGTTGCATGGGGACGATCATGCCGCGTCCTCCTCTTCGGCCGCCGCGGTGCCGCGCTTCTTCGCCAGTTTGCCGCGCGCCACGCCGGCGGTCTGCTCGTCGCCGAGGTGGATGCGGATGACGCGGATATTCTCGCGGCACTCGGGGATCTTGACCTTTTCGAACAGGTTGCAGCGCTGCGAGGTTGTCGTCAGCTCGGCCGTGACGAGTCGCCGCTGCTCTTCGAGAACCTGCTTCTCGGCCGCCAGGGCCAGCCGCGCCTCGATCAACTGCTGCGCGTCGTCGTACCAGCTCGGCGTCGCGAAAAGATCGAGCTCGCCCCGGCGCACCCGCGTCGCGCGGTAGAGGGGTATGGCCACGCCGGCGATGTTGCCCTTGTCGGTCTCGACGGAATCGAGCACCGCGAGATCCGCGGGGATCTCAGAATCGCTGAACAGCGCCAGCCAGGAGGCGCTGGCGGCCAGCAGGTCGGCTTCCCGGCGCGCCACCGCCTCGATCCGGGCCGTGATCGAGGCGATTTCGAGCTGCAACTGCTGCTTCTTGAGCTGCAGCATGGGCAGAAAGCGACGGTAGCGCTTGAGCGCGTCGTTCTGTGCCTTGAGCTCGGTTTTGGTGTTCTTGATCTTGGCCATTGTGGTGATCAGCCCCGGTTCTTCTCGTCCTCGTCCCCGCTCTGCTTGACGTCGTCCCCGTTCTTCTTCCAGAATTCGTCGGTCAGCTTGGTGGCGATGCCCACCTCGAAGGGCTCGAAGCAGTCGGAGAGAATGGTCCAGCCGCGGTCGAGGGCCTGCTCGAGCGGGATATTAACCGCGAGATCCATCATCTCGCGCTCGAAGCGGCCGCCGTACTTGAGCAGCTTGCCGTCCCAGTCGGACATGCGGAAGCCCATGGACTGCTTCTCGAGGGTTTCGCGGTAGGCCGCGTAGAGGCGGATCATCGCGTCCATGATCGCGCGGTGGTCCTTGCGCGTCTTGTTGTTGACGAGCTGCTTGAGGCGGCTGAGCGAGCCGAAGGGCTCGATGCGGCCGTTCTGCAGGTAGAACTGCCCCTCGGTGATGTAGCCGGTGTTGTCCGGCA
>JAAYZJ010000239.1 GCA_012514915.1 Lentisphaerota bacterium
CACGGCGCTGGTCATCGAGAACGGCGCCGACGCGCTGATCTTCGTCTCCGCCGACTTCGTCAGCATCCAGCCCCACCTGGTCACCCGGGTCCGCGCCCGCGTCGCCGAGCGCAGCCCCGCCATCCCCGTCGACAAGATCGCCATCAACGCGACGCACACCCACGAAGGCGCCATCCACGACACCAGTGCGATTGCCGGCATGGCCTCGCCCGATCAGGTGCCGCCGACGGGGATCGCGATCGCCTCGGCGGCCGACTACTGCGACTTCCTGGTCGAGCAAATCGCCGACGCCGTCTGCGAGGCCTACGAAGGCCGCCAGCCCGGCGGCGTGGCCTACGGCTACGGCTTTGCCGTGGTCGGTCACAGCCGGCGCTCCGTCTATTTCGACGACACCTCCAAGCGCCCCGGCGCGACCGGGCGCCCCGGCATGGCGGTCAACGGCCACGCGCAAATGTACGGGCCCACCCACGACGACCAGTTCAGCCATTACGAGGCCGGGTGCGATCCGTTCGTCAACCTCCTCTACACGTTCGACGGCGCCGGCCAGTTGACGGGCGCTATCGTCAACGTCCCCGCCCCGTCGCAGTGCTCCGAGAGCATCCAGCAGCTCAGTGCCGACTACTGGCACGATGTGCGGGTGGCGCTGCGTGCCCGTCACGGCGACATCTTCATCCTGCCGCAATGCGCCGCGGCCGGCGACCTGGCCCCCCGCATCCAGCACTACAAGCAGGCGCAGAACCGCCGCTTCGCCCTCAAGTACGGTGCCGACCGCAACGGACGCGAACTGGACGTCTGGCAGCGGCGCGACATCGCCGAGCGGATCGCCGTCGCCTTCGACGAGGTGCTCGACTGGGCCCGCAAGGACATCCGCACCGCACTCCCGATCCAGCACGAGGTCGCGACCGTCTCCCTGACGCGCCGGCGCATCACCGACGAGGAGGCCGAGACCCAGCGCCGCGAGCTCGCCGACCTGAACGCCGTTCCCTTCAAGACCGACGGCACGCCGCAGGAACAGTTGCAGGCCAACTCGATCCTGGTGGCGCGGCGCAACCGCTGCGCGCGGATGCTGGCGTTCCACGAGCAGCAGAAGACCGAGCCGACCTGTCCCGTCGAAATCCATGTGGCGCGCCTGGGCGACATCGCCTTCGCGACCAATCCCTTTGAACTCTACATGGACTACATGCACCGCATGCAGGGCCGCAGCCCCTTCGAGCAGACCTTCGTCGTCCAGTTGACGGGCAACCCGCACGGCTACGCCGGCTACCTGGCCACCGGGCGGGGCGAGCAGGGGCGCGGCTACAGCGCCAGCCTCTACTGCAACCAGGTGTCCCACCTGGGCGGGCAGGAGCTGGTCGAGAACACGTTGCTGCGGCTCAAGCGCTTCGCCGCCGCGATACCCGTCGGCGAGGTGGCGCAGCCCGCATGAGATGGCCGCGCGGCGCGCGGCCGGAGCGGGGTGGAAGATGCGGAGACGGGCGGGTTGCGCCGCCCGATAGTTGGAGTGGAGACGATGGCTAAACAAAAACGTGGACGCACGGCCGCTTCCTGCCGGATCCCGGCATCGGGCGAGCGGTCGGAACGCTGGTTGAACCGCTTTCCGCAGATGGTGCAGCTCGACTACCAGCGTCGGCTGCGGCAGGTCATGGCCGCGAGGCAGGAGCGTCTCGCGGCCCTGAAGACGCGGGGCGATGCCGAGCGCTACGTGCTCGCCGCGCGGCGCGCCGTGCGGCGCGCCTTCGGCCCCTTGCCGCCCCGCACGCCGCTGAACGCGCGGCTGACGCGGGCCTGCGACCTGGCCGACCACCGGATCGAGCACATTCTCCTGGAAAGCCGTCCCGGGTTCCTGGTCACCGGTAACCTCTATCTACCCGGCGGTGCGCAGCCCGGCAACAAGCTGCCCGCCATGCTCGGCCTCTGCGGGCACAGCGCCGACGGCAAGATGGCGGCCGGCTACCAGAGCTTCTGCCTCGAGCTGGTCCAGCAGGGGTTCGTCGTCTTCATCATCGACCCCATCCAGCAGGGCGAGCGCATACAGTACACCCCCCAGGATGGACCGCCCATCGGCTTGTGCGCGGCGCACAACATGATGGGCAACCAGATGTCGCTGGTAAACGACTTCTTCGGCACCTGGCGCGTCTGGGACGCCATCCGCGCGCTCGACTACCTCTGGAGCCGCCCGGAAATCGACCGGACGCGCGTCGGCGTCACGGGCAACTCCGGCGGCGGCACCCTCACCACCTACGTGACTGCGCTCGATCCCCGCCCCGCCTGGGCCGCCCCGAGCTGCTACATCTCCTCCTGGCTGGCCAACCTCGAGAACGAGCTGCCGGCCGACTCCGAGCAGAATCCCCCCGGCCTGCTGGCCGCCGGCCTCGACGAGGCCGACCTGCTCCTCTGCTACGCGCCCCGGCCGACCCTGATCCTCGGGCAGGCCAAGGACTTTTTCGATCCCCGCTACACGCGCAAGGCCTGGGAAGAGGTACGCCACGTGCATACTCTGCTGGGCTCGCCGCGCAGCGCCGAGCTGTTCATTGGCCCGACCGTCCACGGCTTCTCGCCCGAGAACCGCGCCGCCATGGTCGACTTCTCCCTGAAACAGGTGGGGAAACGGCGGGCGAAAGCCACGCCGGCGCCCGCCCCGGTCGACGCGCGCGACCTGTGGGTGACCCCCGCCGGTTCCACGCTGCAGGCGGGGAGCGTGCGCGTGTTCGAGCGGACCGCCGCCCGTGCCGAAGAGCTGGCCCGGAAACGCGGCCGTCCGTCGGCCGGGCAGGTCATCAAGGACGCGCGCCGGCTGCTGGCGATCGGCACCGCCCTGCCGGCGCTGCCCTACCGTGCCCTGCGCGGCGCGGGAGGCGGCCCCACCGTGGGCATCCGCGGCCAGTTCGCGGTTGAGACCGAGCCGGGCATCGAGGCGATCGTCTCCGCCTACGGCGACTTCGCCGACGCGATGCTGCCGCCGTCGGGCGCGGTCACCCTCTACGTCGGGCATGTCTCCGCCGATGCCGACGTCCACAACCTCCCCGCCGTGGGGCAACTCGCGTGCAAGCCCGGCTTCGTCACCGTCGACCCGCGCGGCATTGGCCAGTCGCAGCCGCGCACCTGCGCCTCCATGGACTTCTTCGAACCGTACGGCCCCGATTTCCTCTACGCCTCGCTCGGCGAGATGCTGAACCAGAGCTATCTGGGACGGCGCGTGTTCGACGTCATGCGGACGATCGATTTCCTCCTGGCCTACGGCGCCTCCGAGGTGAGCCTCGTCGGCCGCGGCCTGGGTGCGACCACGGCGGCCTTCGCCGCGCTGCTGCACCCCTCCCGGCCGCGGGTCCGCCTGCTCAACTACCTTCCGAGCTATACGCTCCTCACGCAGTCGCCGCAGTTTGCCTGGCCGCTGTCGTCGCTGCTGCGGGGCTGCCTCACCTGCTTCGACCTGCCCGACGTCTACCGGGCGCTCGGCCGGCGGCTGCGCCTCGAAGATCCCTGGGATGCCGCCATGCAGGCGCCGGGGCCGAAGACCGCGACGCGGTAAACGCACCGCGCAAGTCAAGGATGCAAGAATGCGCGGTTTTCACAAACAAATTCCTGATTTCATGAGTTCCTGATTCAAAAGAATGCAGGGATTCGCAAGAAGTCAACACGCCCTGAAGGCGGCACTCTGACGCGGCTGTGCGAATTGCACGTCTTGTGTTGGCTCCACCGGAGAACGTGTCGCGCGAGGATACTCGCCCTGTGGCGGCGCGGTTCAGTTCGGTCTACGCGCCACCAGGATCAGCGTGCCCGGAATCGCGTGGAGCTGTCCCCCGTGGCGCGCCCAGGCGCGGCTCGTGTACGGCGGTGCGACACCCTCCGCCACGGCGGGGGGTTCCGCCAGGCCGATCACCTCGAGCGCCGCCCCGCGGAGCCAGCCGAACCAGGCCGCGACGGGATACGCGCGCGAAACCGCCACGACCCGTCCCCCGCGCAGGCGGATGTCGTCGGGCGGCGCGAAGTAGTCGCGTAGAAACACCCCCATGCCATCGGGACGTCCTTCGGCATCGACGCCCTCGACCCACTCGCCGTTGTAGAGCGGATGCACCGTCGAGATGACCAGGAGGCCGCCGGGAGTCAGCCGCGCGGCCATCTGGCCGATCAGCCGTGCCGGATCGTCGACGAACTCAAGCGCATGCGAACTGTGGATCAGATCGAACGGCCCGCGGAGCCGCCGGGCCACCTGTTCGAGGGGCACGCGCAGGAAGCGGATCTTGACGCCGGCCGCGCGGGCCCGTGTGCGGGCATGACGCAATTGCGCGGCGGAGAGATCGACGGCCGTGCAGACCAGCCCCTGGCGCGCCAGCCAGATGCTGTTCTGCGCGCCGCCGCACCCGAGCTCCAGCGCGCGCTGCCCGGGGCGGAAGGCCGGCAACAGCCGCAGCTCGCGCTCGCCGGGAATCTGCGGGCCGTAGTGGAAGTCGTCGTCGGCGATCCGCATCTGCCGCTGGTAGCGGTCGGCCAGACCATCCCAGTAGCGCTGCTGCAGATCGACCATCGTGTAGCGGGGGGTTGCAGGCATAACGCCCGTCATCCTAACAGAATTCGGCCGGGGGGTGAATGGGGTGCGGGGGTAAGGTAGGACAGGCATTCCTGCCTGTCCCGTCGACTACAGGTCTTCACGACGTAGTCGACTGTCGTCGATCGTACTCGACTGTCGTCGATCGTAGTCGTCTGTAGTCGCCCCGAGCATCATTTAACACTCGGGGGCGGCGGATGCTGCGTCACGGCATCCTTCGCCCGGAGTCCGCCGTCCTCGGCTGGATTGGCGACCGTATCGGCGCGGCGGATGCTCGCCTCGCCGAGCGTCTCGCGCAGATGATCGACCGTGAGGCTCAGCCGCTCCTGCCGCTCGCGGCGCGAAGGTGTGTCGGCGGCGAAGTCGAAGAGGTCGGGCTGCTCGGCGCGCTCCGTCACGAGCCCCGAGACGCCGAAGCCGATCAGCCGGACCGGCTGCCGCACCTGTTCGTCGTCGAAGAGCGCCAGGGCCATCTCGCGGAGGGCCATGTCGTCGAAACAGGGGAGCTTGAACGGCCGCTGCCGGGTGATGGTGCGGAAGTCGGACCAGCGCAGCTTCAGACGGCCCACCGTCGCGTAGCGGCCGCTCTCGCGCAGCCGCCGGCCGACATCGTCGGCCAGGTCGCGCAGGGTCGAGCGGAGGCGCTCCGGATCGCGGCAGTCGGTGTCGTAGGTATGTTCGCGCGAGATGCTCAGCTCGGTGCGCTCGGTCTCGATCTCGCGCGGGTCGTCGCCGAAGGCGAGGCGGATCAGATGGTCGGCGACATGGCGCCCCGCCCGCGCGGCGAGTTGTCCCCGTTCGGCCCGCTGCAGGTCGCCGATGGTCCGGTAGCCGTGCGATTCGAGCTCCGCCCGCAGCACCCGCCCGACGCCCCAGAGGCGGCCGACAGGCATCGGCGCGAGAAACGCCAGGATGGCCTGGCGTTCGCGCGGCGCCACGACGAGGCCGTCGGGCTTGGCCAGTTCGCTGCAGAGTTTGGCGAGGAACTTGTTGCCCGCCACGCCGACCGATGCCGTCAGTCGCAGGTCGGCGGCGATCGCGGCGCGGATCTGGCGGGCGATCGACGCGCCGTCGCCGAAGAGACGGCGGGCGCCCGTGACATCGAGGAACGCCTCGTCGCAGGAGACCGGCTCGATCAGGGGGGTAAAGCGCTCGAAGATAGCGAGAATCTGCCGCGAGACGGCCTGGTAGCGGGCCATGTCGGGCGGCACGAAGATGCCGTGCGGGCAGAGACGTCCCGCCTCGCGGGACGGCATCGCCGAGTGGACGCCGAACCGGCGGGCCTCGTAGGAGCAGGTCGACACCACGCCACGCCGGTCGGGCGGCGATCCGACGATGACGGGCTTGCCGCGCCACTCGGGATGGTCGCGCTGCTCGATGGAGGCGTAGAACGCATCCATGTCGACGTGTAGCATTTCACGGTCATCCGTCATGACACGATTGTGCATATCACGGGCGTGTGAGTCAACAGAGAGCGTGGGGGGATGGGGTTATTAAGGTAGGACAGGCATTCCTGCCTGTCCATGTGTGTGTGGGTGTGAAACACCGGGCCTTTGTGCATATCACGGGCAGTGAGTCAACAGAGAGCGTGGGGGTATGGGGTTAAGGTAGGACAGGCATTCCTGCCTGTCCATGTGTGTGAGGGCGTGGAACACCGGGCCTTGGCTCGGTGGTTGCGCCTGAATCTTGACTGCGCGCGGCTCCGCGCGCTTTATTTCCGCCGCCTGCGGCGGTCAATACCAGTTCGGGTACGGGGCGATGAGGCGGTATCGCGGTGCGTCACCCGAGGCGCGGAGCCTCATGCAAGGAACCTGTTGCCGGCCGGCCTGCGCCCGCGCCTCAGCCGGTGCAGAGCTTGTAGAGCACGCCCGCCGCGACCGCCGAGCCGATCACGCCCGCGACATTCGGCCCCATGGCGTGCATCAGCAGGAAGTTGCCCGGATCGCTCTCCAGCCCCACCTTGTTCGAGACGCGGGCGGCCATCGGCACGGCCGAGACGCCGGCGGAACCGATCAGCGGGTTGATCTTCTCCTTGAGGAAGAGGTTCATCACGCGCGCCATCAGCACGCCGCCGATGGTTCCCACGGCGAAGGCGCAGAGGCCCATGACGATGATGCCGAGGGTCTGCCCCGTCAGGAACTTCTCGGCGGCCAGCTTCGAGCCGACGGAGAGCCCCAGCAGGATGGTGACGATGTTGATCAGGGCGTTGGCCATCGTGTCGGAGAGGCGGTTGGCGACGCCGCACTCGCGCGCCAGGTTGCCGACCATCAGCGCGCCGATCAAGGGGACCGCCGAGGGGAGGAAGAGCCCGCACAGGATCACCACAGTCAGCGGGAAGACGACCTTCTCGAGCTTGGAGACGTGGCGCAGTTGCTTCATGCGGATCTTACGTTCCTCCTCGGTTGTGAAGAGCTTCATCAGCGGCGGCTGGATGATCGGCACCAGCGCCATGTACGAGTAGGCGGCGACGGCCACGGCGCCGAGGATGTCGGGGGCCAGCTTGGTCGTCAGCCAGATGGCCGTGGGGCCGTCGGCGCCGCCGATGATGCCGATCGATGCCGCCTCGCGCAGCGTGTAGTGGATGCCGGGGACGAAGTCGTTCAGGACGAGCGCGCCGATCAGGGCGAAGAAGATGCCGAACTGGGCCGCGGCGCCGAGCAGGGCGGTGCGGGGGTTGGCGATCAGCGGGCCGAAGTCGGTCATCGCACCGACGCCCATGAAGATCAGGATCGGGAAGATCCCCGTGGCGACCCCCGCGTTGAAGATGTAGAAGAGAAACCCGCCCGGTTCGAGCATCTGCCCGGCGGCATCCATCACCGGCGCCGCGTTCAGGCCGGCGAAGGGAAGGTTCGAGAGGAGGCCGCCGAAACCGATCGGCAGCAGCAGCAGCGGTTCGAACTCCTTGACGATCGCCAGATAGAGGAGAAGCAGGCAGACGAAGACCATGGCGAACTGGCCGGCCCCGAACGGAATGACCGTTTTCTTATGCGAGGCGGCCTGGATCGGATCGGCGGCGTCGGCCGGGTCTTCCTTCAGGAAGAACCCGGCGATGCCCGTCGTGCTCCAGAGGCCCTTGATGCGCCCGACCATCTCCTCGACCGAGACGGTTTCCGTCGCGGCGGCCGCCGGATCAGCGGAGAGGCCCGCGCCTGCGGCTTGATCCGCCTCCGCTGCGGGCGACTGCGCCCGCAGCGTGAGTGTTGATGTCAGAACGAGTGCGGTGAGTGCCCAGCGCTTGAAACCCAGCATATGCGATATCCCCTCGAGTACAGTCAGTCCATCGTCAGGCGTGCGGACGCGCGGCTCAGCCGACAGAGGCGAGGACATCGCCCGTGTTGACGCGGTCGCCGGCGGCGACATGGATCGTCACCGTGCCGTCGCCGGCGGCCTTCACGGGGATCTCCATCTTCATGGCCTCCAGCACGAGGAGCTCCTCGCCGGCCTTGACGGCGGTACCGCTGGCGGCCGTCAGGCGCAGGACGATCCCCGGCACGGGGGCGGGGATTGGCTGCGCGGCGGCGGGGGCCGACGCGGGGGTCGGCGCGGGGGCGGCCGCGGCTTGCGCGGCGATGCCGTCCGCGACGGAGACGGCGTATTCCTTGCCGTCGACGGTCGCCTTGCCGTCCTGCAGCATCACGCCGTAGCTCTTGCCGTTGACGGTGACGGTGTACCCGCCGGACTTCGCGGCGGCCGCGGGAGCCTTGGCCTGGGTCTGGGCCGACACCTTGCGGACCCCGTTCGGCGCGGCGGCCGGATCCTTGATGAACGCGATCCCCTTCTCGAAGCACGAGGCCGCGATGAAGACGTTCTCGTCGGTGACGGGGAGGGCCGCGTCCTTCAGCATCTTCTCGGCGGCGGCGCGCCCCTTCTTCGGGTCGGCGTCGTTCAGCTTCAGCACCGGCGTGGTCGTGGGGGCGAGGCCGAGTTGCTCACTGGCGATCTTGACGATCCCGGGGTCGGGTGCGACCGGGGTGTTGCCGAAATAGCCGAGCACCATCTTGCCGTAGCCCGGGGCGATCTTCTTCCACTTGCCGAACATGACGTTGTTGATCGCCTGCTGGACGTAGAACTGCGA
>JAAYZJ010000240.1 GCA_012514915.1 Lentisphaerota bacterium
CGGCGATCGCGGCCTGCGGCGTCCTGTTCGGCCTGGTCAGCCTCCGCATGCTGCGCCGCGTGCCCGGCGGGGAGCCGGTCGCCCAGCATACGGCGCGGATGCAGGGGCGTTACCGCCTGGTGTTCCGGGACCGGATGTTCATGAGCTTCACGGGATGCGCCACGATCTTCGGCATGGCGTACGTCGGCTTGAGTCTGCTGCTGACGCTGGCGCTGCGGGATCAACTGGGGATCGGCGCGGGGACGATCCTGCTCCTCACCTCGTTCGGCAACATCCTGGCCATCGCGACCACGGCCCGCTGGCGCCGGGTGGCGGACCGGCACGGCAGCCCGATCGTGATGGCGGGGAACGGCCTGCTGATCGTGGGCTGTCTGCTGGCGCTGGGGTTCATGCAGCCGGGGCGGGCGCCCTTGCCGATCCTGGTGCTGATCTGCGCCCTGATCCCGATCGCCGAGAGCGGCAACTACGTGGCCACGAGCCGCGGCTACATGCTGCGGATGCGGCCGCGCCTGCGGCATGCCTGCAATGCGGTGTGGAGCGCCTGCACGCAGATCTTCGGCGGGATCGCGGCGATCCTGGTCGGCTTCTGGCTCCAGTCGGGGCGGGCGATCGCGTTCCGGACGGCCGCCTGGGGGCTCGCCCTGCTGATGCTGGCGGCCATCGGCGTGGCGTTGTATCTGCCGGTGCCGCGTGCCGACTCCGCGCGCGGCGCCAGTCCCGTCTACGATCCCGCGCGGCCGTTCCGCAGCCTCGCCCTCATCCTGCGCTACGTGCTGCGGCCGGCGCGCACACGAATCAACCTGGAAAACGGAACGGACGGATCCCGCGGGTAGCGGTGTCCGTCCATATCCGGCTTTCGCCATTCACCTCCGTTTGCGCCGGCTCTCGGGGACGCTCGCCCTCCAAGTCTGCGATCACCTCCGTTTGCGCCGGCTCGCGGGGACGCTCGCCCTCCAAGTCTGCGATCACCAGCCGCTTGATGACTCAATTTGGAGGGCGAGCGTCCCCGCGAGCCGCAACAGTAAGGCGAAAAAACCGCGAATCGCGAAGATCCGCTCAACGCCGCGCGCGGTTCTTCGGGCGGGCCGCCGCGCCGGTCTTGTTGGCCGCGCGGATGGCCTCGCACAGGGCCAGCGCCTCGCGGCCGGCGACCCAGGCATCCATGGCGTTCGCGGCGATGCGGCTCACAAAGGCGGCATGGGAATCGGGCAGGGCCTTGCAGTCGGCGGCGCGGACCTGCAGCGGCGGCTTGGACGAGTCCTTGTAGGTGATCAGGAACCCTTCCTTGTTCGTGCAGAGCTTGCCCTCGTCGCCGTACAGCTCAAGGGCGCCCTCGCCCTGCGGGAACGTCCAGCTCAGTTGCAGGACGCCGGTGGCACCGTTCGCGAAGTCGAAAATCGCCGTCACATTGTCCTCGACCTCGTGCGCCCAGTTGCGCGTGACGGCGTGCACCCGTCGCACCGGCCCGAAGGCGCACTGGAGGAAATCGGCCATGTGGACGGCGATGTCGCCGACGAGGCTCCCCTCGTAGCGCTTCTGCACAAACCAGGTGGCGCCGGGCGACCAGGCGACATCGGGACTGTTGGCCGAGGCGCGCAGGCAGCGGGCGTGCAGCGGCCGGCCGATGGCCCCGGCGGCGACGCGGCGGGCGATCTGAACGTAGAGCGGGGTGAAGCGCAGCGACTGGTTGACCTGCAGGACGAGCTTCTTGCGGATCGCCAGATTGATCATCTTGTCGGCCTCGGCGACGGTACCGGCCATCGGCTTCTCGACCAGCACATGCTTGCCAGCCTGCAGCGCCTCGATCGTCTGGGGACAGTGGTAGATGTTGGGGGTGGCGATGATGACGGCGTCGATGTCGGAGGCCAGCAGTTCCTCGTAGCTCTTGCAGATCTGCGCCGATGTCAACTGGTGCTTCTCGGCGAAGGCCAGCGCCTTGCCCTTCACACGGTCGACAAGCGCGACGATCTCGGCGCGGCGGTTGCCGAGGGCGGCCACTTCGGGCACATGATTGCAGGCGGCGATCTTGCCGCAGCCGACGAGTCCAAACCTGATTTTCTTCATAATGGCGGTTCCTTGGTGTGTGACGTCAACGTAAGCGGGCTGGCCAAAAAAGTCAAGATCATGCGTATTCGGTTCAGCAATTCTCAGCATGGGGCGACGGATGTCGCCCCATGCTGAGAATTGCTGACATGCTTGACGCCGCATTTCACCTGGCCTAAACTGTATCCGTTTTTGGGTACCGGTTGATTCCGGTATCTCGCGTTATGCCAGCGGCCATGCTTTCCGGGGGGACTATGAGGGGTTGTTGCAGGATGCGCATGTTTCGTGC
>JAAYZJ010000241.1 GCA_012514915.1 Lentisphaerota bacterium
GAGCTACGCGGGTGAGCGCCGCTTCAACGCGGCAGGCGTTCCGGCCTGGAGCGCCGATTACGACTCAGCCCGCGAGCACCGCGTCGATCCGGGCGAGTTCCTCGCCGCTCAACGGCGCGCTCGAGAGCCCGGCGACGTTCGCCTCGATCTGCGCGACACGGCTGGCGCCGATCAAAGCGGAAGTGACGCGGGGGTCGCGCAGCACCCAGGTCAACGCAAGTTGCGCCAGGCTCTGCCCGCGCGCCTGAGCGATGTCGTTCAGCGTCCGGACACGGGCCAGCAACTCCGGCGTCAGCCGCTCGCGTTTCAGGAAGGTGCCGGGCTTGCCGGCCCGCGAGTCGGCAGGGATATCCTTCAGATAGCGGCCGGTCAGCACCCCCTGCGCCAGGGGACAGAAGGCGATCAGCCCCATCCCCTCGTCGGCAACGGTCTGCAGCAGTCCCGACTCCTCGACCAGGCGGTTGAGCATCGAATAGTTGGGCTGGTGGATCAGGCAGGGGGTGCCCCGTTCCCGCAGGAGCCGCGCCGCTTCGCGCGTCTGCTCGGGACTGTAGGCCGAAATGCCGGCATAGAGGGCTTTGCCCTGGCGCACGGCCGTGTCGAGCGCCCCCATCGTCTCCTCGAGCGGCGTCGACGGGTCGGGGCGGTGCGAGTAGAAGATATCGACGTAGTCGATGCCCATGCGGCGCAGGCTCTGGTCCAGGCTCGCCAGCAGGTACTTGCGTCCGCCCCACTCGCCGTAAGGGCCCGCCCACATGCGGTGCCCCGCCTTGGTCGAGATCACGAGTTCGTCGCGGTGCGGCGCGAGATCCTTGCGCAGCACGGCGCCGAAGGTCTCCTCGGCCGAGCCGGGGGGCGGGCCGTAGTTGTTGGCGAGGTCGAAATGGGTGATCCCGAGATCGAACGCCCGGCGCAGCATGGCGCGCGCGTTCTCGAAGGTGTCGATGCCGCCGAAGTTGTGCCAGAGACCGAGCGAGAGGCGCGGCAGCAGCAACCCGCTGCGCCCGCAGCGGTTGTAGGTCATCGACGTGTAGCGGTTGGGATCGGCGAGGTAAGCCATGGGGATTCTCCTGTTGAGGGGGTCAGGCGTCCTGCCGGCCCCCCAGTGCACGCTTGAGCGTCAGCGGATCGGAATAGCCGACACCGCTGTCGACGGGCAGTCCGAAGGCCAGGCGCGTGACGCGGACCGAGGGTGCATCCCGCAGCAGTTCGCGAACGTAGGCGGCCGTGGCGTCGCCCTCGAGATCGGTGCTGAGGGCCAGAATGACCTCGCGCACCGGTTCCTGGCGGAGGCGCTCGACCAGCGCCTGGAGCCGCAGATCGCCCGGCCCCGTGGCGCGCGCCGCCGACACCTTGCCCAGCAGGGCGTGGTAGCGGCCGGCAAAGACGCCGGCACGCTCGATCGCCAGAATATCGCCGGGTTCCTCGACGACGCACAGCAGCCCCGCATCGCGCCGGGCGTCGCTGCACAGGGCACAGGGATCGGCGCCGCGCACGGTGAAGCCGCCGCAACGCCCGCAGCAGCAGACCGTGGCGCGCGCCTGCTCCAGGGCGCCCAGCAGATCCTGCAGCAGACCCTCGGGTCGACGCACGAGAGCCAGGGCGGCCCGCTCGGCTGAACGCCTTCCCAAACCGGGAAGCCGGGCCAGCACGCGCACGAGATTGTCGAGCGGCGGCTCCATAGACGCCGCCGCTCAACCGCCGCCGAGCATCGAGGCGAGATCCGATCCCTTCATCAGCTTGGCCATATGCTCCTGAGTCTTCTGCTTCACCGACTTCAACGCGCCGTTGACGACGTTCACGAGCATCGTCTCGAACCGGTCGGGCTTGCCGGCAAGCACTTCCGTCAGCGCCTCGGGGGCCACGCGGACCGCGGTGACGGTGAAGTCGCCGCGGACCACGACGGAAATGCCGCCGTTGGCATATTCGCAGGTGATCTTCTCGATCTCGGCCTGCATGCGCTTGGCTTCCTTGCGCATCTGCATGGCTTGCTTCACTTGATCAAACATGTTGGCCATTGTATTCTCCTGATCGGATCATGGGGTCACGGGTGGGGAAAACAAAAGAAGGTGGAACGCGGGCTCATGGCTGCGCGTCCTCGACGCGAACGACCTGCCCGCCGAACAGTTCGAGGGCCGCCTGAACACCCTTGTCCTCCATGACGCTGGGGGGACGCGGGGCGGTCTCCGAAGGCGTCTCCGGCGCCGTGGCAATTGGCGCGGAGGC
>JAAYZJ010000242.1 GCA_012514915.1 Lentisphaerota bacterium
AGAACCCCCTGCAGAAACCGGTCGGGACAGAGCCCGACCCTCCAGATCCGCGGAACCCGCTGGTTATCAGGGCTGGAGGGACGACCTCCGTGTCGTCCGCCTGGGTTCTGCAAGAGCCTCGGAAATCCGCGGTTTATCGGAAGAAGGCTCAGCGGCTCGACGGCTCGACTACGATCGACGACAAACGACTACCATCGACTACAGTGGAGGGAGGTTAGTCGTTGATGGCAGGGCGCGCCGCGGGCGTCCCCGCCGCCGTCAGGCGGTAGTGGCGAGGCGTCACACCGGTCTGTTCGCGGAACAGGCGGTAGAATTGCGCGGCGCAGGTGAAACCCGCGGCGTGGATGACATCGAGGATCTTGGCGTCGCCGACCGCCAGCAGCCGCTTGGCGTACGCCAGGCGCAGGTGCGTGATGTAGCCGTTGACCGACTGGCCCGTGCAGCGGGCGAACGTGCGGGTCAGATGCCGCGGGCTGATACCCGCTGCACCGGCGACATCGGCAATCCGCAGCGGCTCGCGGAAGTGCGCGACCACATGGCGCAAGGCGCGTGCGAAGCCCGTCGCGGGGAGCACGGGCGCGGCGGGCCGTCCCGCCATCGATGCCGCCAGGCGCAGCAGCCGTGCCCGCGTCTCGGCCAGCACGATGTCGGCCCCGGACGAGCCGGGCGCCGTCAGCAGGCGGTGCCAGTCGCGCAGCAGCGCAAGGTCGCCGCACGGCGCGGCGCGCCTGGGTTCGACCAGCAGGTCGAGGTCGAGAAGCCGGGCCACCAGCGCGGCCGGCAGCGACCACTGCAGCGCCCAGGCCAGCGGCACATGGATCCCGACGACCCGGGCGGCCGGCTCCCGCCGGAGCATCTGGTGCGGCAGCATGCCCCAGTGCACCACGAGACGGTTGGGCGGCACGACCACCTCGCGGCCGCCATACAGCATGGTCACCCGCCCGCCCTCGAAGACACTGAGTTCGATGGAATCGTGCGTGTGTCCGCTGGGCGGCTGCGGGACGCCGAAGAAGGCGCCAAAGCCCATTTCCTGGAAGCCGGGCATGCCGGCATCGGTACGCATGGCCCGATATAGTACAAAAAGCACGCTTTCCATAGAAGACGATTCTTGTCTGATCGCCTATACTTAACCCCGCAAACCCCGGTTGCGGCGGTGGCGGGTGCCTCCGCCTGCCGGGTTCACCCGACGGTTGGACGTTACGATGAAGCAGGCCGCACGGCAACCCGTGGCGAGTGCCGAACCAGGCGACCGGATCGGCCTCGATCTCGGCACCACGGTCCTCAAGGGCGTGCGGTTGCGCGCCGATGGCTCGCTGGTCGCCGCAGCCGAGTGCCCGGCCATCTACAGCCGACCACATGACGGCTGGGTCGAGACCGATCCCGAGGCGCACTGGCAGGCCGTCGCCGGCCTGATCCGGCAACTCGTCGGCGCCGCCCCCGGCGGTGTGGCGGCCGTGGCCGCCAGCGGCGCCTCGGGCAACACCCTGCTGGCCGACGCCGACGGCCGCCCCCTGCGGCCGATCATCAACTGGATGGACCGGCGCTGCGCCGGGCAGCCGCCGCCCGCCCTGGCCGGCCTGACGCCCGAAGCCGTGCGCAGCGTCGCCGGCTGGCCCTGTCTCGACATCTTTCCCCTCGCCCATCTGGGCTGGCTGCTCGAACACGAACCGGGCACCTACGGCCGTGCGGAGCACGTCGGCATGAACACCGACTGGCTCCTGTTCCGCCTGACGGGCCGGTGGGTCATGGACACCTCGACGGCGACGACGTTCCATCTGCAAGATCAGGTTGCCCGCCGCTGGCACACGCCCTATCTGGAGCGGCTCAAGCTGAGCTCCTCGCAGCTTGCCAGCCTGCATGCGCCGGGTCGGACGGTGGGCATTGTCACCGAGGAAGCGGCCGCGGCAACTGGTCTATCGCGCGGCACGCGGGTGGTGACGGGGTGTTTCGACCATCCCGCCGCCGCCCGCGCGGCGAGCGTGCGGGAACCGGGGAGCCTGATGCTCTCCTGCGGCACCTCGTGGGTGGCCTTTCTGCCGTGGCCCGACCGCCAGGCGATCATCGACGCCGGTCTGCTGTGCGATCCGTTCCTGAGCGACGCGGGCGGCCCCTGGGCCGGCATGCTCTCGGTGCCGGCGATCGGACCGGTCATCGACGACTATGTACGGCACGTGATCGCCCCCGGCGCGGTGGCCCCGCTGCGCGTGTTCGATGAACTAGCCGCGCAGGCGCCGACCGGAGCGAACGGCCTGCAGATCGATTTGCGCGCACCGTGGCGGCCGCTGCCCGGCGCGCGGCGGGCCGATGTGGCCCGCGCGGTCATGGAGGGCGCGGCACGCCTGCTGGCCGGACGGCTGCGCGCGCTCGAGTCGCGCGGCTTCCGCTTCCGCCAGGCCGTCGTCGTGGGCGGCCCCGGACGGAGTCCGGTGTGGCCTTCCATCATCGCCGCCGAGACCGGTCTGGAATTGACCGTGGGGCCGCTGCACGCGGGAGCCCGCGGGGCGGCGCTGCTGGCCGGCGAAGGGTGCGCGGAACCAAGCCAAGGGGAAACCTCCATATGAACACCACACTCAACACCGGCCCGGCCTGCGGTGACGCCGACCGGCGGATTTTCGAGCAGGAACTGAACGATTTCCTGCCGCGGCGGATCTTCGACGTCCATGCCCACCTGTTCGATGCCGGCTGCTTCGTTCCCAGCACCAAGCTGCCTCCCAAGAGCTGCTACCGCCGGTTCGGAGGCAGCTTCACCCGCGAGCAGTACCAGGGCTGGGCGGACGCCTGGCTGCCCGGGCGGATCCTGCATGTGAACAGCTTCGGGCATCCCTCCGCCGAGACCGACCGTGCGCGCTCGGCCACCTACACCGGCACCATCTCCGACAACCGCCGTTTCTTCGGCATGCGCCTCGTCGCGCCGCACGATCCGGCCGCAGCCATCGAGGCAAGCCTCCGCGAGCACGCGCTCATCGGCTACAAGCCCTACCTGAACTATGTGGACTGGAAGCCGTCGGACGAGGTGACGATCGACGACATGCTGCCCGCGGCGCAGATGGAGCTGGCGGAGCGGCTCGGGCTGATCATCACGCTGCACATTCCCCGCGCCGAGCGGCTGGCCGATCCCATCAACCAGGCCCAGATGACCGCCCTGTGCCGCCGCTATCCCCGCGCGACGTTCATCTTCGCCCACATCGGACGCGCCTATTTCCTGAACAACGTCATCGGCCGGCTCGACGGGCTGGCGGCGTGTCCGAACGCCTACCTCGACACGGCGATGGTCAACCACGAGGGCGTGCTGGAATACACGTTCCGCCACTTTCCGCGCGAGCGGATCCTCTTCGGTTCCGACGCACCCATCGCCCTGTTGCGGGGCAAGTCGGTCGAGATCAACAATCAGTACGCCTACCTGATGGGCGAGGACTACCTGATCGGGACGGCGATTGTCGACACTGCGCATGCCGTGACCTTCACGACGTTCTTCTACGAGCAGCTCCGCGGCATCCGGCTGGCCGCCGCGCGCGCCGGGCTGACGGCCGCGGAGGTGGAGCGACTGTTCTTCGGCAACGCCCACGACCTGTTCACCGCGGCGGCCGCGCGGATCCATCACCTCGCGCCGGCCGCACCGGCGGTCACGGAAGATCCATCCCCACACGCTCAGGAGCCCGCATGATGACAGCCAGACAGCCCCGCATCGGCCTCGTGCCGTTTTATCTGAAACTGTACGACGACCTCATGCCCGCGCGACGTGCGGGCTTCCAGCCGTTTCTGGAGCGGGTGGTTGCCGAACTGACGGGCCGCGGACTCGACGTCACCTGCGCGCCGGTGTGCCGTATCGCCTCCGAATTCGGCGAGGCCATGAGCCGGCTCGAGAACCAGGTCGACCTCGTGATCACCCTGCACCTGGCCTATTCCCCTTCCCTCGAGGCACTGGATGTGTTCCGCAAGAGCCGCCTGCCGCTGCTGCTGCTCGACACGACACCCCACGCCGACTTCGGGATGGACGTCCCGGCCGACCGCATCATGCTGAACCACGGCGTGCACGGGGTCATGGATTTCGCCTCGATGCTCAACCGCGTGCGGCGTCCGTTCGAGATCGTGGCGGGGAGTGTCGACGCCCCCGCGACGTTCGACCGGGCGGCGGGCATGGCGCGGGCGGCGGCCGCCGTGCAGCGGTTCCGCGGCATGAAGACCCTGCGCATCGGCCAGGCCTTCAGGGGCATGGGGGATTTCTCGGTCGATCCGGCGGTGCTGCTGGCGAGCTTCAACCTGTCGGTGGACGAGATCGGCATGGAGGCGCTCGATCAGGCGGCCGCCGCGGTCGCGGACGGCGAAGTCGATGACGAAATCCGCCGGGACCGCCAGCGGTTCGATTGCCAACTGGACGAGGCCACACACCGCGACGCCACCCGCGTGGGGCTGGGGCTGCGGCGGCTGGTCGCCGACGGCGGCTACGGGGCGTTCAGCGTCAACTTCCAATCCTTCGACCGCCCCGACCGGCCGGCCTGCGCCATGCCGTTTCTGGAGATTTCCAAGTCCATGGCGCGCGGCCTGGGCTACGGCGGCGAAGGCGACGTGCTGACCGCCGCGCTGGTCGCGGCGCTGTCGCACGGATTCGGCGCCGCCAGCTTCACCGAGATCTTCTGCGCCGACTGGAGCGGCGACACGCTCTTCCTGTCGCACATGGGCGAGATCAACCCCGCCCTGGCGCAGGGCCGCCCGCACGTGTTCGCCAAGAAGGCCTTCGACACCCGCTCGCGCGACACCGCCGCGCTGACGTTCGCGGCCCGCCCCGGACCGGCCACCTTCGTCAACCTGACCCCCGGCCCGGATGACACGTTCACCCTCGTCAGCGCCCCGGTGGAGATCCTTGCCGAGAACGCCGACCGCCTCGACCCGGCCATGCGGGACACCGTCCGCGTCTGGATCCGGCCGCGGCAGCCGGTGGCCCGCTTCCTCGAGGCCTACTCGCGGGCGGGCGGCACCCACCACAGCGCGCTGGTACCGGGCGCGGACGCCGCATCGGTCGCCGCCTTCGGCCGCATGCTCGGGATCGGGAGCGTCGCACTGGAGTGATGGGACGAATCGAACGAATGTAGCCAATTGGACGGATAACGGATCATAAGCTTGCGGGGAAGATAAGGAGCACACATCATGGGCATCAGCATCGGCTTGGTTGGCTTGGGATCGTTCGGCAGTGGCTTCGCGCCGCTGTTCAAGAACCACCCGGCGGTGGACCGCATCGGCTTCTGCGACCGCGAAGCCAGCCTGGTGGAACGGTTCGCGTCCGACCCGTTCTACGCCGACAAGTTCAACCCGCGGGACCGTTATGCCTCGCTGGACGAGATCTGCAAGGCCGACTTCGACGCACTGGTGATCATCACGCAGCCCTGGCTGCATGCGCCGCAATGCCTCCAGGCACTGGCGAGCGGCAAGCACGTCTACAGCGCCGTGCCGGTTATCAGCATTCCCGACGACCAGGAGATCCTCGACTGGTGCGACAAGCTCGTCGCGGCGGTCAAGCGGACCGGGCGCTCGTACATGCTGGGCGAGACAACCTTCTACCGTCCCGAGGCGATGTACTGCCGCCGCCAGGCGCGTGCCGGGGCGTTCGGCGATTTCGTCTACGCCGAGGGCGAGTACCTGCACGATGTCGACGCCGGGTGCAACCTGCGCCAGGTGCAGCAGCGGCGGCTGGCGAGCGCATCGGGGCACGAGTGGCCGCCGATCCGCGACGCCTACACGGCGCGCGGCGTCCGGGGCGGGCCGATGCACTACCCGACCCACTCGGTCAGCGGCCCGGTCTGCGTCATGGGCGCCCACGCGGTGAAGGTCAACGCCTACGGCTACCGCAACCGCGAGAACGATCCCTACTTCGCCCACGAGGCCTTCAGCAACGAGATGGCGCTCTTCAAGATGAGCAACGGCGCCGTCGTGCGGATCGTCGAGGCGCGCGAGATGCCCGGCCTTGCCGGGCAGGAGAGCGAGACCTTCCGCGTCTTCGGCACACGGGGGTCGTTCTCCGAGCGCCGCTGGTTCTCCATCGCGCGCCCCGCGTTCGACAAGCTCGATTACGACAACCTCCCGAAGCCCAACAAGACCGAACTGACCCCGCGGGAGATGTTCGACCCGCTGCCGCCCGCGGTCGAGCTGGCCTTCAAGCAGGTCATGCACCGCGACAAGTCGGCCGAAGAACTGCTGAGCATCGATTTCCAGCCCTCGGGGCATGGCGGTTCGCACCCCTATCTCGTGCATGAGTTCGTCGATGCCGTGGCGAACCACCGCCAGCCCGCGATCAACGTCTGGGAGGCGGTCCGCTACATGGCCATGGGTGTGGCGGCGCACGAATCGGCGCTGCGCGACGGCGAGACGGTCGCCGTCGCCGACTGGGGCGACGCCCCGCAAGGGTGAGGGATTGCCGGCAAAGGGAGACAGGCATGAAGACACGCAAGTCAACAACGAAGCCGATCCGCGTGGGCGTGATCGGCGTGGGGCGGGGCCAGAGTTTCGCCGCGGGCGCGACCGATCTGGTCGGCATGAAGCTGGTCGCCCTGTGCGACACGTGGGAGGAGAAACTGGCGCAAGCCGGCAAGCGCTACAACGTGGCGACCTACACCGACTATGGCCGGTTTCTGGAGCACGACATGGACGCGGTCGTGCTGGCCAACTATTTCCACGAGCACGCCCCCTTTGCAATCCGCGCCCTGGAGGCGGGCAAGCATGTCATGAGCGAGACCTCGTGCAACGCCACGCTCGCCGAGGGCGTGGCGCTCTGCCGCGCCGTCGAGAAGAGCGGCAAGATCTACATGCTGGCCGAGAACTACCCCTACACGAAGTTCAACCTGGAGATGCGCCGCGTCTACCGCAGCGGCGAGATCGGCCGCGTCACCTACGCCGAGGCCGAATACAACCATCCGATCGAACCCGGCGCCATCAACCGCCTTTCGCCGGGCACCGGCCACTGGCGCAACTGGCTCCCGTCGACCTACTATTGCACCCACGCCCTGGCGCCGCTGGTCACGATCACCGACACCCTGCCGGTCTCGGTGAACGGGCTTTCCATCGCGGTGCCGGAAATGACCGACGCGCTGCCGCGCGTCAACGACCCCGGCTCGGTCATCCTGTGCCGCATGGACAACGGCGCCGTCTTCCGCTTGTTCGGCCTGTGGCTGCCGGGACACAGCAACTGGTACCGGGTGCATGGTGTCCACGGCGCGATGGAAATCACCCGCGGCCCGGGCTACTTCGGCCCGGGACAGGTCCGCGTCTGGCATGATCACTGGGACCGAACCGCGGGGCAGCCGGCCGAGCGCGTCTACATCCCCGACTGGCCCGAGCACGGCGCGTTGGCCGACCAGGCCGGACACGGCGGCGGCGATTTCTGGACGAACTTCGCGTTCGCCAACGCCATCCGCACCGGTCAGCCGCCGTTTCTGGACGTGTACCGCGGCGTGGCCATGAGCAGCGTCGGGATTCTCGCCTGGAAGAGCGCGCTGCAAGACGGCGCCCCGTTCGCGGTGCCTGATTTCCGGAAGGAGGCCGATCGACGCCGATACGAGAACGACCACTGGTCGCCCTTCCCCGTGCATGCCACGCTGGCGCCGGACCAGCCGCCGGCGAGTATCCGGGGGCGGATCAAACCGCCGCGCGCCGCCGTGCAGAACGCCCGCAAGATCTGGAAGGCGCAGGGCTACAAGGGCCGCTGACGCGCGGGAGGCAGGCGTGCGCCAGCGAGGCCTTCGGACCGACGCTAGCGCCGAGGGTATCGAAGAAATCGCGCGAATCGAGAGAATCGATGGAATCGAATGGTTCGGGAGCCCTGAAGGAACGATCGCCATGACAGACACCTCCGCAACCCATGCCTTTGCGGGTCCGTGGGGCGAGCGGGCGCAACTGGCGCTCGACACCCTCGCGCTGCGTCCAACCCGGGGCATCCCGACCTGGATGCTCAACGACATGCAGTGGAGCCACCTGGAGTCGTTCTCCGGCCATCCGCCGGGGAGCTACGAGAGGGATCCCGCGCGCGTCTATCTCGCGTTTCAACAGGCCGCCGGGGTCTGCTACATCGACCAGTGGATCCCGGAAAACCCGCTGAGCATGAAAACCTGGGGCTACGACGACACGCAGGCCCGCGGCGCCACGACCGGCGCCGAGATGATCGTCCGCGACGGGATCGTGATCGACTCGCCGGAGGCCGTCGTGCAGCACCTGGAACACGTGGTCTTTCCCCGGGCGCTTGCGGAACGGCAGGCGCTGGAGGAAGACGCCGACGCGCGGGTGCGCCGGTTGATCGAGGGCGAGGCCGCCATTCAGGAAAGCTTCGGCAACAACCTGCTCAAGGGTCCGTACGGCGGCTTCCAGG
>JAAYZJ010000243.1 GCA_012514915.1 Lentisphaerota bacterium
GCCGGAACTCCAGGGACGCATCATGCAGCGCCTGGCCGAACTGCGCCAGCGCTCGGTCGGCGTGCGGCAGGAGCCCTCCGACGCCCTCGCGCTGGCCGACCTCGACCGCCAGGGCATCCTGCCCGACTCCTACCGCCAGCGGCGCCACGTCGTCGGCGAGGCGCAGCCGATCGCCTCGCTGCCGACCGAGATGCAGACCGTCCTGCAGCGTCCGGTCAGCATCCACCTCGAAAATGTCGCCCTCAGCGCGATCGTCACCGAGATCGCGCGCGCGGAAAACGTCAACATCGTGGCCGACGGCGCGCTCGACGGCAATGCGATCACCATCCACGTCGAGAACACGCCCCTGAGCGAGGTGCTCGAGTACATCGGCCGCAACCTGGGCGTGACCTTCGCCGTGGGCCAGAACATCATCTGGGTGACGCCCGGCAGCGCGACGGCCGGCACCGTGCCGCTCGTCGCACGCATCTACCGCCTGCGCAAGGGGCTGACGTCCGACGAACTGGAGAGCAGCGAGTCGCTGGGCATCGTCGAGGCGGTCACGCGCTTTGTCCCGGCCGTGGAAGGCGCCGAAACCGACATCTGGTACAATCCGAAGGCCCATGCCGTGCTGGTCAAGAACACGCGCGAGAACATGCGGCTGATCGAGGACATCATCGAGGTGCTCGACGTGCGGCCGCCGCAGGTGCTGATCGAGGCGCGCTTCATCAGCACGGGCGTGACCGATCTGCGTGAGCTGGGGGTCGACTGGGTGTTGAATTCGTCGATCGGCATCGGCAACAAGGGCATGATCATCAACGGCGGCGTCCAGCAGGCCAACCGCTCGCAGATCAACCAGGGCGCCAGCATCCAGTATGCCCCCTTCGTCAACGAGGCTCAGGGGATGAACTTCACCTACGAGGGGATCCTCACCGATCCCGCCTTCCGGGCCGTCGTCCACGCGCTGGAGACGACCGGCAAGTCGCGCACGCTCTCGGTGCCGCGCGTCACGACGATCAACAACAAGGAGGCGACGATCCGCATCGGCGAGGACTTCCGCTACTACGAGGAGTACGATCTGGAGGAATACGAGGACCTCCGCGAGAGCCGCAGCGGTGGGGCGATGGAGCGCGTCACGCGGACGCGCCTCGTGCCGACCGGCACACCTACACTTGAGGAACTGGGCTACGAGTTGATCGTCACGCCGAGCGTCGGCGCCGACCTCGCGACGATCAACCTGAAACTCGCGCCGCAGATCAGCCAGTTCCTGCGCTGGGAGTATTTCGCCCGGGGCGCCGACGACAACACGAACAACAACAACGACGATAACGACGCCGACGCCGTCGTGTCGGACAGCGAAACCGGCATCATCAAGCTGCCGGTCTTCAGCCGCAGCCTGATCGAGACCGAGGTGCAGGTCCGCAGCGGCGAGACGGTCATCATGGGCGGACTGATGCGCGCGGCCGCCAGCAAGAACCGCGCGGGAACCCCGTTCCTCTCGCGGCTCCCGTTGATCGGCCAGTTGTTCCGCCACGACACCGTCGACGACACCCGCGACAACCTCCTGATCTTCGTGACCGCGACGCTGATCTCCGACGAGGGCGAGGAGCTGATTCCGCTGACGCCGCCCGAGCCGGTGACCGGCGGCGGCAAGGTCGAACTCGGCGAGGCGGA
>JAAYZJ010000244.1 GCA_012514915.1 Lentisphaerota bacterium
CCCCGGCTGGTTCCCGCCCGCCATGCGCCACCACGGAAAGGTCGCCGTCTATTTCGAGGCGGCCGCGATGATCACCGTCCTCGTGATTCTCGGACAGGTGCTCGAACTGCGCGCCCGCCACCGCACCGGCGGCGCCATCCGGGCGTTGCTCGATCTGACGCCGCCCACGGCGCGGCGCGTCACACCAGCCGGCGACCAGGTCGTCCCCGTGGCCGAGGTTGGCGTCGGCGACCGCCTGCGTGTCGTGCCGGGCGACCGCATCCCGGTCGACGGCCTGGTGATCGAGGGGCACGCCTCCGTCGAGGAGTCGATGATCACGGGCGAGCCGATTCCCGTCGAAAAGCACCCCGGCGACACCGTGACGGGAGGGACGGTCAACGGCACCGGCAGCTTGGTCATGGAGGCGCGGCGGGTCGGCCGCGACACACTGCTGGGCCAGATCATCCGGCAGGTGACCGAGGCGCAGCGCAGCCGCGCACCGATCCAGAACCTGGCCGACACGGTGTCCGGCTATTTCGTGCCGGCGGTTCTCGGGGTGGCGCTGGCCGCGTTTCTTGTCTGGTTCCTGGCCGGCCCCGAGCCGCGGCTTGCCCATGCGCTAATCCACGCGGTGTCGGTGCTGATCATCGCCTGCCCCTGCGCACTGGGCCTCGCCACGCCGATGTCGGTCATGGTGGCGGTCGGACGGGGCGCCCAGGCCGGCGTCTTGATCCGCCATGCCGAAGCCCTGCAACGTTTGGAGCGGGTCGATACCGTGGTCTTCGATAAGACAGGCACTCTGACCGAGGGTCGGCCGCGTCTCGTGGACGTGCTGGCGGCACCCGGGCACACCGATGACGACCTGATCGGTTGGGCCGCCTCCCTCGAGCAGCACAGCGAGCACCCGCTCGCGGCCGCCATTCTCGAAGCCGCCCGATCACGAGGGCTTGAACGCCGCCCCGCCGGCGACGTGGAAATCGTAGCGGGCGGCGGGTTGTCCGGACGGATCGATGGCCACCGACTGCTGATCGGCACGCCCGCCTTTCTGACTGAACGGGGGATCGACGGGCTCGAGGCGCAGCGGCAGGCGGCCGAATCCTGGCAGTCGAAAGGACGCACCGCCGTATTCATCGCCTGCGACGGATCGGCGGCCGGCGTGCTCGGCATCGCCGACCCCGTCAAGGCGGCCACCCCCGGGGCGATCCGTGCGTTGCATGCGCTCGGGCTGCGCTTAATCATGCTCACAGGCGACAACCGTCGCACGGCCGAGGCGGTCGCGCGGCCACTGGGCATTGATGCGGTCGAGGCGGAAGTCTCGCCCATCGGAAAGGCCGACACCATTCGCCGCCTGCGGGAATCGGGGGCACGAGTCGTCATGGCCGGCGACGGCATCAACGACGCCCCGGCGCTCGGCACGGCCGATGTCGGGGTGGCGATGGGCACCGGAACCGACATCGCCATGCAGAGCGCGGGCATCACCCTCCTCGGCGGCGACCTTCGCGGGTTGGCCCGCGCCGTCCGGCTCAGCCGCGGCACGATGCGCAATATCCGCCAGAACCTCCTCTTCGCCTTCCTGTACAACGCCCTCGGGATTCCGCTGGCCGCCGGCATCCTCTACCCCGTCGGCGGTCCGCTGCTCAGCCCCGTATTCGCCGGGGTGGCCATGAGTCTGAGTTCCGTCTCGGTCATCGGCAACGCGCTGCGGCTGAGGAGGCTCAGGCTGGACACGGATGGCTAGTCTTCATGTGCCCATTCCTGCTTCGGCTCGCGGGGACGCTCTTTCTCCAGTTGATTATATGCTTCGGCTCGCGGGGACGCTCGCCCCACCTATAATCCTGTCATTCCGCGAAATACGTAGCGGGGCATGGCGGGGAAGAGCAACCGCCGGGGACGGCGGGCTCCAGCGTGCCGGCATCCCGGTTCGCCTGCCATGTGCCATTCGGGGCACGACTACGGTCGACGACGACGGGACACGATTGCGCAACGCGTCCCTCGTCATCCGTCATCCATCGTCCTCGTCCTTGATCCTCCTCCGTGTCCCGTCGAGAACGGGGACGAGGACCGTTCGCTTCGCTCACTGCGGACGAGGACGATGAAATCGGCAAGTCAGCGCAACGGGGATGCGCGCCAGCGGATCGCGAGGTAGTCGGTCGAGTCGAGCGGCAGGGCGAAGACGATCCGCTGTTCACCGTTGGCCGTCTCCAGGCGGTAGTCGAGCGCGCCCCGATGCACCGATTCGACGCGTTGCGGCACCTGCGGCACACGCACGGAAAACTCGACACGCGGCAGCGGCAGCAAGGTGTAGTTGGCCAGCGGGATGACGATGCCCTCGTCGCCCGTCATATAGACGGCATCGACGAGCGGCTCGCTGCAGATGACCGGAGGCCTGATGCCCGCCGCGCGCGCCGGGGCCAGCAACGCGTCGCGCACGCTGGCGGGGAAGGCCCAGGGATTGGCGGAGGTCTCGATACGGCGGCGGTCCTCGGCGGTCAGCAGGGTGCCGGCGGCGGCGCCCGCTTCCTTGCTGGCGTCGGGGCCATCGATCGCGGCTTCGGCGGCCGTCTCGGACTTGGCCTGCTCGACCCGCGCCTGGCGCGCCACGAGCGCCTGCCGGATGTAGTCGAGGGCCGGGAGAAACCCGAGCGCGTGCACCGTGCCAGCCCCGTGCCCGCCGCGAACCCAGGCGGCGACGCCGGCGGTGTTGGTCGCCACCACCACGGCACCTTCGCGCGGCGTCAGGGGTTGAAAGACCGAAAGAACATCGATGCCGGCACCGGTCGCGCGATCGACGACCCTCCCCTTCGGCAACAGGACCGACAAGTAATGCCCCGAGGACTGGTGGCTCTGCAGCGTGGCCAACTCGCCCCGCACGGCCGACAGCACCCCTTCGACGGTCTCCAGCGGCCGGTTGTACTCATCGCGCGCACCGGCGCCGGCCGTGGCGATCAGGGTGCCGCCGGCCTGTACCCAGTCCGCCAGTTTCGCGGCGGCCGCGCGCGTCAGGTTCGGACCCGAGAAGTAACAGACACGGTAGCCGTCGAGGCCGCCCGCCGCCGCCTGGTCCTCCGACACGAAGTCAACCGGTATCTGGGCGTGCGCCAGGGCCATCCACGTGTGCATGCGGTCGAACCCGTAGGCGAGGTTGCGCCCGATCG
>JAAYZJ010000245.1 GCA_012514915.1 Lentisphaerota bacterium
CGGCGTGTCGGCGGCCGGATCAGGCTGCTTGCCGGCGTCCGGCGCGGGCGGCGTCACCGTGATCGGGATGGGCTGGCCATCCGGACCGCGCGTGGTGCGCGAGGCCGTGATCTTGATGGGCGGGGGCGAGTACTTCACGCTCACAGCGCCACCGCCTTTTCCCTGGCATAGGCCTCGGCCGAGAGGCCCAGCGCCTTGCACACCGCCATCTCGGTGGCGTTGAGCGTGATGGTGCGCCCCTCGGCCACCTGCACGGGCGTGAGCGCCGCGAGCGGCACCACGGCCGGCAGCGCATCGACATGCGCCCGGAGCTCGTCGACCGTCATGCGGGCCAGGAGCGTGTCGGCCAGGGCGACGACCTTGCCCTCGGAGCGGGCGGCGTCGATCAGGCGCTGCTTCTCCTGGCCGTCGAGTCGCGCCGCCAGCCCGGCGGTCTGCGCCTTGACGGCCGTCGCGACGATCCCGCCGATGGCCTCGGCGCTGAGCGCGGCGGCGGCTTCCGGCGCCGGGGCCGACTTGGCTTCGGCGGCCTTGGCTTCGGCGGCCTTGGCTTCGGCGGCCTTGGCCTTTTCGGCCGCGGCCTTCTCCAGGTGCGCCTGCCAGGCGGCCAGCACCTCCTCGTCGGTCGCCTCGGGGGCGAGCCCGAGGTACTTCGCGATCATCTCTTTCCAGTTCATGGTCTCTCCGTGGGGGTCGGTTTGGGGGGCGGCGCTCATCGCGGCGGCCTGCTCGAAGACGATGTCCGGCACCGCGCCCGTGCGCGAGAGCGCGACGGAGACGATCGCCGTGACATTGCCGTCCTGGTCGAGCAGCGGCACGGCCGAGAGATCGCAGAAGTTGGGCGCCTGGCGCAGGCCGCTGGGTGTCCAGCGGTCCACGTTGACGAACACTCCCCTGCCCTCGACGACCTCGACCGTCAGGAACGCGGCCACTTCGCGTGGCTCGCGCGTCTCCTTGTAGGCCTTCGATCCCGGCCAGGTGTTGTGCTCGTAGTCGAGCGCGATCTGGCGGAAGGGATACGTAGGCTCGCGCATGGCCTCGACGAGCCGCGGTCCCACGCGCACAGGCACGCCCTGGCTGTTGGGGTTGTCGCCCCACTTCAGGATGCGCATGCGAGTGGGCAGGCGCGGCGCGCCGTCGCCGTCCGTCGCGAGGGCGACGGCCGTGACGACGCGGGGCAGGCTGCGCGATGATGCCGGGTTCTGCATGACGCGGCCATTGTCGCGCCAAAGCCCCCCCGGCGTCGCGTGCGGGTGCGGTTTCTGCGTATGGGGGAAGCGGGGCCAGGGAATCTGGAAATCAGGAAAACAGGAAGGGGCTGCGGGAGTGTGGCGCGGGCATTCCTGCCTGCGCGGGGCGGTCCGATACCTGCCTGCGCCGCGAGCGTCGCGGCAGGCAGGCGTCCCGCCCTACCTCGACCGCCTAACCCTCGATCGCGAAGCCGGCGCGCTCGGCCGCGGCGCGCAGCGCGGCCTTGCCGGCGCGCAGCATGCGCTTCTCGGCGGCGGGGGTGGGCTGCAGCTCGCTCCCCCAGGCGCCCGTCACCGGCACGAACGGCCGCGCCGGCGGCCGGCCCGGCCGCTTCACCGAGCCGAACTGGTGGTAGCCGGCATAGTCCGTGGTGCTTACCAGCTCGGCGCCGAGATCGGTGACGTTCTGCACATCGAGGCTGCGCGCGAGCACCCCGTTGTCGATCAGCGGGCGGGGATCGGGACGTGGCTTGCCGCGCTTGGCGGCCTGCTTCTGGCGACGGAGCTCCGCCTTGCGGCGCGCGCCCGAGAAGCCCGCGATGGTCGATGCCGCCAGCGGCGGCCACGGCGCCGGCCGCAGCGTCGGGCTGCGGAAGTTCTGCTCGGCGATCGCGCGCAGCACGTTGATCTGCTCTTCGGCGACGCTCTCGCGCGCGGCTTCGTCCGCGACCGTCTTCAGCGCGGCCTCCAGCTTGGCCAGCTCGTGGATCTCGATGGAGAGCTTCATTCGCCGACTCCGGACTCCGGACTCCCGACTCCCGACCCGTCAGCGTCCATCTCGGCGAGATCGCGCTGCATCGCCTCGAACTCGCCGGAAAGCCACTCCAGCGCCTTCTCGCGCTGCGCCTCCTTCTCGGCATCGGTCAAGTCCGGCACCGTCGGCTTCCAGTCGGCCGCCGGCTCCGGGCCGTCGCCGCCCAGGTAGTCGCGGATGTCCCAGAGGCGCCGCCACATCTGCCGCCGCAGCTCGCGGTGCGCCGCGTCGTCCGGATCGGGCATCGTCGTTTCAAGCTCGGTGGTCTGGTCGATCCATTCGTCGCGTGTCATGACAGACTCCTCCCGTTGC
>JAAYZJ010000246.1 GCA_012514915.1 Lentisphaerota bacterium
ACCACGTTGACAGCGGCCAGCACGATCGCCGCCGCGGCCAGCGCCTGCCGTCCCGAGCGGGCGGCATGGGCCAGCACCAGCAGCGCGCCCAGGACGGTGATGCCCGACAGGGCGTTCATCCCCGACATCAGCGGTGTGTGCAGCAGGCTCGGCACCTCCCGCAGCAGCTTGTAACCAGTCAGCGTCGACAGGCCGAAGACAACCAGCAGGATCCATCCGTTCATGACGGGCTCCCCTTCTCCGCCGCGGCCATGGCCGCCCGGGCGCCGGCGTGCAGAATCTCGCCGTCGCGCGTCACGAGCACCGACGCCGCGATCTCGTCGCGCGGATCGAGCGGCAGCCGGCCGTCCTCGGCCAGGTGGGTCAGCAGGTTGAAGAGATTGCGGGCGAACATCCAGGTCGAAGAACGGGCCATCTGCCCCGGGATATTCTTGATGCCGACGATCGTCACGCCATCGCGTTCGACCGTCTCGCCGGGAACGGTGCAGGCGCAGTTGCCGCCCTGGTCGATGGCGATGTCGACGATGACCGATCCGGGGCGCATGGCGCGCACCGCCGCCTCGTCCACGAGCACCGGCGCGACCTCGCCCGGGATCAATGCCGCCAGGATGACGATGTCGGCGCCCTCGACGGCGGGCCGCAGCGCCTGGCGTTCACGGGCCAGCCAGTGCGCCGTCAACGCCCGGGCGTAGCCGCCGCTCCCCTGGGCCTCCTCGACGGGGACGCCGGTGGCCAGCGCCTTGGCGCCCAGACTGGCCGCCTGCTCCAGCGCCTGCGGGCGGATATCGGCTGCCGTGACCACCCCGCCGAGGCGCCGCGCCGTGGCGATCGCCTGCAGCCCGGCCACGCCGGCGCCGACCACCAGAATCTGCGCCGGAGGGATCACGCCGACGGCCGTCCCCATCATCGGCACGAAAGTCTTCAACAGGTTCGCCGCCAGCAAGATCGACTTGTAGCCCGCCACGGTGCTCATCGAGGTGAGCGCGTCCATGGACTGGGCCCTTGATATCCGGGGAATGCTGTCCAGCGTCAGCGCCGTGACCCCCCGGTCCCGCAGCATCCGCACCATGCCGTGATTGCCGGGGGCGGCCGGGTGGAGGAAGGCGATCAACACCTGGCCGCGGTGCATCAGGTCGACCTCATGCCGGCCGCAGTCGGCGTTGAAGCGGGGTTCCTTGACCTTCAGCACGATGTCGGCCCGCGCGTAGAGGTCGGCGGCGCCGGCGATGAGCTCCGCGCCGGCCGCGGCATACTCGGCGTCCGCGATGCCGCAGCCCGCGCCCGCGTGCGTCTCGACCACGACCCTCGCCCCTAGCGCACACAAGTTCCGGACCGTTTCCGGAAGCGCGGCCACGCGCGCCTCCTGCGGCATGATTTCGCGCGGGACTCCAACCACCAGACCGGATAGCTTCATTCGTGCATCCTTTCCTTGGGAAACATCTTGGCCACATCCACCCAGAAATCGAGACTTTTGAGCACGATGGAGGTCTCGGAATCCATCACGCCGGGGATCGTGGAGAGTTCATTGGTCACAAAATCGACCAGTGTCCGCCGCGACGGTGCCAGAATCACGGCCATGAGATCGTGGCGTCCCGTCACGATCATGGTCGTCAGCACCGATGGCAATTTGGCAATGCGCCGCGCGCAGTCGGTCAACTGCCGGCCGTCGATCTTGACCGCCACGATCGCCAGAAAGGAATCGGGCTGGCTCTCGAGGTTGGCCTGCGCGGTGATCCGCACCACGCCTTGCGCGATCAGTCGACCCAGGCGCTGCCGCACACTCCCTTCCGAAATCCCCAGCCGGCGCGCCAGCTCCCGGTTCGAGACGCGCCCGTCAACGCCCAGATGGTGCGCAATGCGTACATCTGTCGCGTCCATTTTTCGCATTGATGTCATACGAGCGGCACAATAATGCGCGTCACGAAAAATAGCAAGCACAAAGGGAACGGGGCCCGGCTGTCGCGTTGCGATAGCCGGGCCGGCCATGCGCCACTGGAGCCCGCCCGTCTTGGCGGTTCAACCCCGGTCGACCCCAGTCGACTACAATCGACTCCAATCGACTACCTTCGCCCCCTGCTGAGAGGGGTAGCCGGCCAATCCTGAAACCCATGCGCCCGCGGAGCGGGATCCATGCGCCCGCAGGAAATCCTGTAATCCTGTCAAAAGGATCTCCCCCTCCGCGCACTCCC
>JAAYZJ010000247.1 GCA_012514915.1 Lentisphaerota bacterium
CGAGGCCTGCGAAGCCAGGCGTGCGATGCGACTGCCGGCCCCCACACAAGAAAGCGACCCCGATGCAAGCACATGAAATCCTGCACGACCTCGAAGCCACCGGCGCGCTGCTCAACGGCCACTTCGAACTGCGCTCCAAGCTCCACAGCAACCGCTTCTTCCAGTGCGCGCTGCTGCAGCGCCATCCCCGCGTCTTCGCGCGCCTCTGCACCGCCCTGGCCGCCAAGGTCGAGGCCGCCAATCCCGGCCCGCTCGACTGCGTTATCGCGCCCGCCCTGGGGGGCATCGTCGCGGGGCACGAGCTGGCGCGCTGCCTGGATCTCCGCTCCGTGTTCGCCGAGAAGCAGGACGGGGTGCTCGCCATGCGCCGCTTCGCGATCGAACCGGGGGCGCGCTACCTGGTCGCCGAGGACGTGGTTACCCGCGGCGGCCGGGTCGACGAGACGATCGCGCTCGTCCGCCAGGGCGGCGGCACCGTCGTCGCCGTGGCGGTCCTGATCGACCGCAGCGCGGGGCAGGCCGCCTTCGGCGTCCCCCTGTTCAGTCTCCTGGAAATGGCGCCGGAAGTCTGGCAGCCCGGTCACTGCCCCCTCTGCCGGGCCGGCGCGCCGCTGGTCCATCCGGGATCGTGAGATGCACCGTTGCGCCGGTTTCTCGCTGGTCGAGGCGCTGATGGCCTGCGCCCTGCTCGGCGTGGTGCTGGTGCCGGTGCTCGGCGCCTTCCGCGCGCAGCTCGCGGCCGCCAGCCGGATGCAGAGCCGGCTTCGCGCCGACCAGGCCCTCGCCACGCGGCTGAACCGGGCAGAACTCGATCTCCGCGCCGGCCGCCCCGATCCCCTTCCCGCCGGGTTCCTGCCGGATGGTCTCCGCATCACCGCGCCCCCCCCCGAAGCGGATCCCTGCGGCACGAGCCTCCTGTGGCGCCTCTCCGTCGAAGTCACCGACCCGCGCGCCGCGTTGACCCTCCGCTCCACGCGGCTGCTCATCCAGGCGTCCTCCGCGCCGGAGGCGCGCCCGTGAGCGCCGCCGGCATGCCCGCGAAGGCAGGCTTCAGCCTGGTCGAACTCCTGATCGCCACCTCCATAGTGCTGGTGATCGGCGGCATCGCCGGCGCGCTGCTCATGCAGAGCTTTACGCTCTGGGAGCACGGCCTCTCCCGGACACGCCGCTGGGTTCCCGCCGATGCCGCCCTCACGCTGCTGGCGCGCGACTTCGCCTCGTCCGTCGGCGCCATGGGCTGGACGGGAACGCCGACCCGCTGCCAGTTCTGGACCCTGGAGCCGCGCGGGACGGCCGCTGCGAATCTGACCGCCGTCGATTACGAGATGCTCCCCGACGGCATCGTCCGCCGCGCGTCCCGTCCCGGAACCACGTCCCTCGGCGAACAGCGGCTGGCGCCCGTCGCCGCGACCAGGCTCCGCTACGGCGCGGCCGGGGAGCCGCCCGACGTCTGGCGCGAGGAATGGAGCAGCCCGACCAACGCCCCGGCGCGGCTGCTCCTGCAGCCGCCGGACGGGGGGGATGGCCACCTGCTGCTGCGGAGGACGCCATGAGGCGCGACACCGGCAGCCTGCTGATCATCGCCCTCGTCACGGTCTCCGCGGCGACGCTGCTGGCCCTGGCCCTGGGGGCCTGGATGGGGGCGCAGTCGCGTGCCCTCGAGGCGACCCGCTACCGGCGCGCCGTGCGTGAAGGCGCGTATCGCGCCGCCGTGCTGGCGCTCGCGGAACACGTGCTCCCCGACACCAACGGCTGGGACGCCTTGCAGGAGCCGTGGGCGCGCGAGCCGTGGGAACGGCGCGAGGCGGGCTGGGTCATGCGGGTCTCGGGAACCGGCTGGCGCGAAGAGCCGGGAGCGACCATTGGGATGATCGATGAGAGCGGCAAGCTTCCCGTCGACCGGGCGCCGATGCCATGGCTCCAGGCGTTGTTCCAGGAGGTCGCCGGCGTGCCGCCGGAAGCCGCCGCCGATCTCGCCCGGCGGCTGATCGACTGGCAGGATGCCGACTCCGAGGCGGCGGGAGCGACGGGTCCGGAGGCCGCCGCCTACGGCACGCGGGATCATCCCTGGGCGGCCCCGAACCGCCCGCTGGCCTGCCTCGAGGAGCTCGCGCTCGTCCCCGGCGTCGACCCGGACCTTCTACAGGCGGCGATGCCCTGTCTGACGGTGGTCGGCGGCGGACGGATCAACCTGAACACGGCGGCCGAACCGGTGCTGCGGTCGGCGTTGCGGGCGGCGGCCGCCGGCGACGACGCGGCCGCCGGGCGGTTGCTCGAACGCATCCTGGCCTACCGCCGTGCGGGGCAGGTCTTCACCGCGCCCGCTGCGCAGGCGATCGCGCGCGCCCTCGGCGGTCTGCCGCCCGACGAGGCGGCGCTGCTGGGGCGCGCCGAGGGTTACATCGCCGTGCAAGCCCGCGTGGTCAGCGGCGTCGCCGAGGCGACGCCCGCCTCCGCCTGGGCCGAGGGCCGGCGCGGCGGCCGCGCCTGGTTCGCCTGGGACCGCACCGCCGGCCGCTTCATTCGCTGGATCGAGGAGTGACCCCCATGCTGATGCTGGTTGTCTATATCCCCGCCTCCCATGTCGAGCCGGTCAAGGCGGCCCTGTTCGAAGCGGGGGCGGGCGCCTGCGCGGGCTACGACTGCTGCTGCTGGCAGGTGCTGGGCGAGGGGCAATTCCGCCCGCAGCCAGGGAGCCGACCCTTCATCGGCCGGACCGGTGCCCTGGAACGGGTGGCGGAATACCGGGTGGAGATGATCTGCCCCGATGCCCGGCGCGCCGCGGTCGAGGCGGCGCTGCTCCGCGCCCACCCCTACGAGCAACCGGCCTACGCGTTCCTGCCGGTGATCGGCTAGACACGCGCGGCCGTCCGCGGATCAGGCCTTGCGGCGCTTGTCCTTGGCCACCGGCGCCGCCGCGGCGAGCTTGTCCCTGGCTTCGCGCGCGCTCATCCCCCGGACCTGAAGCAAGGCGGCCTTCGTCACACGCCGCAATTGCAGCATCCCCTTTTTACTCTCCCACTTGTAGACCGAATTGGGAGAAACACCGACGAGACCGGCAAACTGCGCCTGCGACAGCCCCAGACTTTGACGCAAGCCGCGAACACCCTTGCCGGTGATCCAGCCCTTCTCGGCCGGACGCTCCGGGGCCACCTCGGCGGCGGGGGGGGCTTCGGCACACGCGCCCTGCAGGATCTTCACCTGGTGCTCCAGCGCGTCAACACGGCGCTTGAGTTCGGCAATCGCGCCCCGGGTTTGCACGACGGGTTTGCGGACCGGCTCGACAGCCTTCTTCGCCTCTTTCCGGGCCAGCCGCGTGATCTCGGCC
>JAAYZJ010000248.1 GCA_012514915.1 Lentisphaerota bacterium
CAAGCGCCTTGCGGTCCACGCGGTGCGAATGGAACCCGTGGCAGTTGTGCCCATCCGGCTCGTCATACATGGAATAATCGGGATTCGCCTCCTGCGTCTTGGCGAAGTGCGGCGGCATCGTGGCGAACTCGTCGCCCAGCGGAGCGGGCAGCGTGATCTTTTCGGGATCGTACATCCGGTCCCAGGGCTCCGGCACGACATAAGGGGGATGCGGATCGAGGAAGCTGCCCCACAGGAAGAAGCGCTCGCCGCGGGCATGGTAGCCCTCCAGCAGCGTATTGACACGCTCGGCGATCCAGGCGTCGTAATGGAACTCCTCGGGGATGTTCCACGTCCGTCCGATCTCGCCGGGCCGGCGGTTGCCGCCCGGCGCCAGGAAACAGTCGCGCCAGTTCTTGAAGCCCTTCTCCTCCAGCCAGAGCGCGTAGTGCTGGCCGACGTGGAACTCGTAGCCGTGGTTACGGGCCAGCTCGGCCTGCTGGAACCCGTAGAAAGGCTGGTCGAACTGCCGCCAGAAGGCCAGATTCTGCTGCAGGGGGTTCGACTCGATCGAGCGGTACTGCGGATGGTCGTAGAGCTGCTGGAAATGGGCCTTGCCGACCAGCGCGGTGCGGTAGCCATAAGCCGCCAGACAATCGCCGACCGTCGGCACCTCCTCGGGGAGCTTGGTGCCCAGCGACCAGGCGCCGTGCTGGCTGGGATAGAGGCCGGTGATGATCGAAGCGCGCGTGGGCGTGCAGGTCGGGTTGACCGTATAGGCGCGGTCGAAGCGCATCCCCCGCGCGGCCAGCCGGTCCAGGTTCGGCGTCTTGACCTCGGGGTTCTGCACGCCCAGCGTGAACCAGTGCTGCTGGTCACTGGTCAGCAGCAGAATATTGCGCGGTTGCTTAGGGGTGGAGGCCATCAACTTGCTCCTTGTGTGAAGGGGTCGGTGCCGCCGGGCTGGGAGCCCCGCGAAATGGATAAGTATAGGTTGTTGGCGCGGCCGCGACAAGCGCGCCGTGGCGGATACCGCTTTACCGGCGTCACGCAATCGGTTAAATTGCCTGCACATGGCGATCCTTCTGACAGACCTGACGGCGCATGCCGATCTGATCGGCAATCTGGTGGTGCGGGATTTGAAGACCCGCTACCGGGGCTCCGTGCTGGGCCTGCTTTGGACCCTGCTCAACCCGCTCTTCATGGCGGCGATCTACATTTTCTTCCTGACCCTCCTGTCGCGCGACATCGCCAGCCAGTACGAGCACATCATCATCGGCGTCTTCGCCTGGCAGTTCACCGTGCAGTGCATCAACGCGGGCATGAACGCCATCACGGGCAATGCCTCTCTGGTCAAGAAGGTCTATTTCCCGAGGATGATTCTCCCCTTGTCGGTCAATCTCTCGGCCCTGGCCAACTTCTGGCTGACGCTCATCGTGCAATGGGCGCTGCTGTTCGCCATCCTGGCGGTGACCAAGCATGACACGCCGCGCCTGCTGACGCTGTGGGTGCCCCTGCTGAGCCTCTATCACCTCGTCTTCAACCTCTCCCTGTCGCTGCTGGTTGCCGCGGCGAATGTGTTCTTCCGGGACACGCAGCACCTGGTTGGCTTGCTGCTCAGCGCCTGGTTCTTCATGAGCCCCGTCATGTATCCGCTGGAGATGGTCGAGCGGGTCGCGGCGGGGCATCCGTGGATCGCGCAGGTCTACATGCTGAATCCCATGACCGCCATCCTGACAGCCTACCGGGCGCTGCAGGTGCCCGGCACGGTCTTTCCCTGGACGGCGGCCAGCGTGGCCGGCCTGCTGCTGCCGGTGGCGCTGATCGCCGTGGCCATCCGGGTTTTCCAGCGGACGCAGCGCGCCTTTTCGGATCTGCTATGAACGTGATTGAAGCCAGGAACCTGGGCAAATGGTTCCGCCGCCAGGGGCTCGGCTCCCCCACCCTGCTGGGAAGTCTGCCGCGTTGGCTGCGCGGCGCCAAACCGGAGGGGTTCTGGGCGCTGCGGGAACTCAACTTCTCCATCCGCAAGGGACAGACCGTGGGCGTGATCGGGCCCAACGGATCGGGCAAGAGCTCGCTGCTCGGCCTCGTCGCGCAAACCATGACGCCCACCGAGGGATCCGTCGAGACCGTCGGGCGCATTTCGGCCCTGCTGGAACTCGGCGCCGGGTTCCATCCCGACCTCTCGGGCCGGGAGAATGTCTTTCTCAGCGCGGCGATCCTGGGCATCCCGCGCGAGGACATCCGTAAACGGTTCGACCACATCGTCGACTTCGCCGGCCTGCGCGACTTCATCGACATGCCGGTCAAGCACTATTCGAGCGGCATGTACGTGCGGCTGGCCTTCTCGGTGGCGATCGAGATGAATCCCGACATCCTGCTGGTGGACGAGGTGCTGGCCGTCGGCGACATGGCCTTCCAGATGAAGTGCCTCGACCGGATCCGCGCCTTCCAGCGGCAGGGCAAGACCATTCTGCTGGTGTCCCATGCCCTGGAGACGGTCGAGGAGTTCTGCAGCGACGTCCTGCTGATCCACGAGGGACGCCTGATCATGCAGGGCGATCCCACGGAGGTGATCTCGACCTATCTGCGCCAGTACATGGTGCGGATCGGCCTGCTGAACGTCGAGGAGCACGGCACGCGCGAAATCGAAATGCGCTCCATCCGCCTGCTCGACGAGGATGGCCGGGAGAGCGCGACGTTCCGCAGTGGCGGGGCGATGACCGTTGAAATCGACTACGCCGCGCAGCGGCGCATCGAGCGCCCCGTTTTCGGGTTCAACATCAAGACCGGCAACGGCTTCTACGTCTTCGGCTCCAACACGCAAATCGCCAGGGTGCCCATCGACGCCGTCGAGGGCAACGGACGGATCCGCCTGCGCATCGAGCCGCTGACGCTGAAACAGGGGCGGTTCTTCCTCTCGCTGGCTGTGCATTCGTGGGATCATGCGGTCCAATACCACCGGCAGGAGGATCTCCATCCCTTTCTGGTCAAGGATGCGAGCGGAGACAAGGGCGTGTTCCAACTCAACTGCAACTGGGAGCACCGGGCGTCGTCATGACCGTGATCGTCGCCGGAAAGGACCGCACGGCGGAACTGGCCGCCGACTTGCGGAACCGGGTTGCCGTCCTGGCACGGGGCGACGACCACCACCGACCCGCCGAGCTGCCGCCCGGCGTGGACGCGCTTTCGCTGGCGGCAGCCCGGACGGAGGGCGAGTACCTGACCCGCCTGGCCGGCCTGCTCCGGCACCGCGACGCCGTCGACACGCGCAAATTCCGTTCTCCACGCCGCCCCGGCGTGCCGGGATGGCTCAAGCGCCAGGTGCGTGTCGTCATCTGGAAAGCGATGCAGTTTCACCGCGAGCGGATGGCATTCCGCCAAAATCTCATCAACACGCAACTGACCAGCGCCATCGTCTACGAGACCCGGCAGCGGCAGCGCGAGATCGACGATCTGCAGTGCCGGCTGGCCGAGCTCGAACGGCGATTGGAGACGCGCGCGCCATGAACATCCACCAGGTGATGGCCGGCTATGCCGACGGCGACGCGATCTCCAGTCTGGCGGTGACCCTGCGCCGGGTGTTCCGCCAGTGGGGCCACACCTCGGAGATCTTCGCCGACCCCGCCAGCGTCTCGCCCACCCTGCGCGGCGATTGCCGCCCGCTGGCCGACTACGCCGGCACCCCCGGCGACATCTGCCTGCACCACTACGGCATCATGTCCCCGGCAACCGACGTCTTCCTCGCCTCGCCCGCGCGGCGGATCATGATCTATCACAACATCACGCCGGCCGCCTGGTATGACGGATTTGACGATGCGGTCGCGGCCCGCCTGCGCGAGGCGCGCGGCGCGCTGCCCCGGATCGCCGATGCGTCGGACGCAGTGTGGACGGTCTCGCGGTTCAATGCCGCCGAGCTGGAGGCCGATGGCTGCCGCGGCGTGCAGGTTTTTCCGCTCGCCTATGCCCCGGTGCCGGTTGACGACCAGCCATTCACACGCACGTTCCCCGGCAACCTGAAGAACATCCTGTTTGTCGGTCGGATTGCCCCCAACAAGCGGATCGAGGATCTGATCCAGGCCTTTGCCTGGTACCATCTGGGCATCAACCCCTTCAGCCGGCTGATCATCGTCGGATCGCCCTGGAGCTGCCCGCGCTACTACACCATGCTGCGCCTGCTGATCGGCGACCTGGGTCTGGAGAATGTCTGCTTCGAGGGGTTTGCCTCGCCGGCCGGCCTGCAGGCCTACTACCGGCTGGCCGACCTCTTCGTCTGCACCAGCGCCCACGAGGGCTACTGCCTGCCGCTGGTCGAGGCAATGGACCAGGGCGTGCCCGTCATCGCACGCGCCGAGGGCGGCACGCCCGAGGCCATGGATGGCGCCGGCGTCCTCTACGAGGATCTCTCCGCCGCCGAGCTCGGTGTGCTGTTCGACCGCGTGCTGACCGACGAACCCCTGCGGCAGGAGATCCTCGCCTCGCAGCGACAGCGCATCCAACGCGCGCACAGCCGTGACATCGAGGCGGAACTCCGGCGCCTGCTGGCCGGCCTGCTCTAGCGTAAATCCCTCAGGCGCCGCGGCGGCCGCCGAAGAGATCGAGGTGCAGACGGGTCGCGTAGCGGAAGCCGTGCTCCAGGCAAAGCTGCGCCACCGCCTCGCGGCAGCGGCGCGAGGCGTCGGGATCGGACAGCGTCAGCGGCATCAGCAGGAGCCGCCCGGGGGCCAGGTCAGCCCCCAACGCCTCTTGCAGCGCGAGGATCTCACGCCGTTCGCCAGGTCCGGAGCAGACCAGCTTGAGCTGATGCTCGCCACGCCAAAGCCAGGCCCTCAGGACGTCGGGATCGGGTGGCGGTGCACCGCTGCCCGCCGCCATCAGTTTCGGGCTGAGTGAGGCGAGATCGCAGACCAGACCATCCGGTGGCAGCCGGGTGGCATTGGTTTCGATCGTGACATGCAGCCCCGCGGCGTGCAACCGGCGCGTCAGTTCGGGCAATTCCGGCTGCAGCGTCGGTTCGCCACCGGTCACGACGCAATGCCGCGCCTGCGGCCAGCGCGCCACCGCGTCAAGCAACTTGTCCACACTCCACACCGCGGCGTCTTCCCGACTCCAGGCATGGCGCGTGTCGCACCATGGGCATGACAAGTTGCAGCCTGCCGTGCGGATGAAGACCGAGGGAACGCCGGTGAGCACGCCCTCGCCCTGAAGTGAATAAAAGATTTCGCTGATGTGCATGGCGAGAGTTTAACCGAGCCGCGTCCGTGCAGGCAACCCGTCATGTCCCTTCCGCGTAGTCGGTTGGTGGCCGGGGCGTGCGAAGGCTTGCGCGATGCTCTTGTCATCGCAGACCCCGCCACAACCCGAGCACCCGTCAGCCGCCGAAGACCTCGTCGATCACCTCACGTGTGATGGCCACCCACTTCCGGACCCGCTCCGGATCGTGCTCGACGGTCTCGACATCCTTGAGTGTGATGTCGACGAGGTTATGGCGGCAGATACGCAGATCACGCCGCAGGATGGTCCTGACGCGACCAGGGTCAAACTTGTAGCTGACCATGTCGGCCGGACTGGGGCGGTAGCTCAGCACGTAGTCGCGGCCGATCTGCTCGGCGCAGGCCGCGACATCGGCGCTGGGCGCGACGGCGATGCGTCGCAGATTGGGAATCTGGCGCAGCATGTCGATCTTGCGCGTCAGATCCTCGCAGCATCCATAGGCCACCAGTCCAAACCGCTTGAGGATGGGCAACTGGTAGCGGAGGAGGAACTCCTCGTGCATGGCGGGCGACACGCCCGTGAACTCCTGGGCCGCCATGTAGCCCCATAGTGCGTTCCGCTTGACCCCGTTGACGTTGGGGGCGGGGTCGGGCAGCTCCTGCGCATAGGGCATGGCCTGGTTCTGATGGGCGCAGAGCCCCCAGTCGCCCGCCGCCTCGGCCTCGTCGTGCACCCGGGCGACGCCGGCGGCGAGAAACCCGACCAGCCGGTGCAGGCCGTCCGGATCGTCCATCATGTCGAGCATGAAGTGCTCGATGCCGCGCAAGTGGCCGAGATCGGTCGAGAGGTCGCCGCTCCACATGCGGTAGGCCGGGCCACGGTCCAGGTTGATCGTGATCAGGTCGCCGACCGCCTCCTCCAGCCGCGCGACCGCCGCGGCCGTGGCGGCCTCGTCGACTGCATGGTGCGGGGGCCGCAACCGGGCGATATCCTCCAGGCGCTTCAGCGGATAGTCGTCCTTGTAGGATCCGCCCGGCGTATCGCTCCGCCACCGGGGGATCTCCACCCCCCATCCCCGGCAGGTGTAGACGGCGCCGACGGTGACCCAGGGTTCGAAGATCGAATCATCGCCCAGCGTCCCCCAGAACAACTGGTGGCGGAAATGGGCCTCGTAGGCGCGGAAGAAGGGATCGCGGCAAAGGCAGGCCGCCTCGGGCATCTCCTGCCAGGCGAAGGCCCGCACGTAAATCAGGGGGCGTGTCCGCTGAAGACTGTTATGGCGCCGCCATAGGTCGCGCCGCTCGGCTTGCACGGAGTCGGCGCAAAGGTCGCGGTAGCGCTTGGCCAGATCACGGAGGATCTCGCGGTCTGAAAGGCTCATGGCATGGTTCCTTCCGCTGGGGCGTGTGACGGGCCATGTTCGTATAGCGGCCTGCATCCGTCAAGCGAGCAATGACACCCAATGCGAACATGCGAACGTGCGAACGCGCCTCAGGTCTTGAACTTCGGGCACGTCCGGTCTATTGTACTGCAACTCGCACGCCGCTTTGGACAAACGACTCGGATACCACATGACGAACGCACCCGCCGGATACGCCAGACGCCTGACACCCCTGCTGCTTGCCATGCTCCTGGCGGGCGCGGGTTCCGCCGCCATCGCCCCCGACGCAACCCGCCTGGCCGCGCTTGCGGCGGGCGCGCGCGACGAGGCGCGGGCCGACTGGTGGGGCTACGACGCGACGGATGCGACACCGATGCTGCAGGCCGCCCTCACCTCGGGGGTACGGCGCCTGATCATCCCGAATCTCGGCACCCCCTGGATCATCCACCCCGTGAAACTCGGGAGTAATCTGCGCATCGAGCTTGAGCCCGGTACGGTGATCGAAGCGATCCGGGGCGGCTTCAAGAAACCCAAGGATGCTCTGTTCAGTGCCGCCGGCCAGAGCAATATCGTTATCCACGGCGGCGCGGGTGCCACACTCCGGATGCACAAGCGCGACTACCAGGATCCCGAGCAATACGAGCGCGGCGAATGGCGCCATACGCTGTCGCTGCTCAGCAGCGAGAACATCCACGTCGAAGGGCTTACCTTCCGCTCCAGCGGCGGCGACGGCATCTACATCGGCTATGACCGGAGCGTGGCCATCCCGATATGCCGCAACGTGACGATCCGCAACTGCCTCATCGACGACAACCACCGGCAGGGAATCAGCGTCATCGGCGTGTCGAACCTCCTCGTCGAGGGATGCACGATCCGCAACACCTCCGGCACGCCGCCCCAGGCGGGCATCGATTTCGAGGGGCGCCCGTTCCAGGAGGTCACGGTGCGCGACTGCGTCTTCGAGAACAACTATGCCGGCGTGATCATCATGACGTGGATGACACCGCAGTCACCGGTCAACGCCTTCACCTTCGAGAACTGCCTTGCGGTGAGCAACCGGGCCTCGGGCTTCTCCGTCACCTTCGGTTCGGCCCAGCCCCCCCTGCATCTGCTCCGCTGCAGCATGACCAACACCGTCGAGATCACACGCAAGGGCGAGATCCGCCGCTATGACGACTTCTGGCGCGACCTGGTCATGCTGCAGCCGCTGACGCCGGCGGAGGCCGATCAAGTCCAGCGCATCACGCGGTGGAACCTCGAGGAGCACCCGCTCCGGCCGCTGAGCGACCCGCGTCCCCCGGCCCTGCCAGACGGGGCGAAGGTACCGGCGCCTCAACCGCCCGGCGCGCGCGGCCCCTCGAGCTGGCTGCTGCATGCCGACGCGGGCGAGACGACGGCCTTCACGGCGCATTTCCGGCCGATCGGCGGCCAGGCGAAGCCAATGGCGATCCGCCTCGTCGCGCCTTCGGGCCGCGCGCTGCCGCTCGACCCGCCCCTGGTGGGGCGGCAGCCCGAGACCTACACCTTCAAGGCGCCCGAGCCGGGGCTCTACCGGATCGATCTCGATCCCGGAAATTCCGTCGGCCGCGTCGCCGGCGCGATGCCCCGGCAGGCGGAGCCGCTGCTGTCGCTCGACGAGCCTGCCCCCCGTGCCAAGCCGGTGGCGATGCTGGCCCACGACCGCGCTATCCATTTCATGTCCACCCAGTCGCTGTTCTATTTCCACGTGCCGGCCGGGGTGCGCGAGTTCTACCTCCTGGCCTCCGGCAGCGGCGCCGAGCGGGTCAAGGTCACCGTCTACAACGCCCGTTCCGAATCCGTCGCCGTGGCCGACGACATCTGTCTGGCCCGCCGTCTCTTCTTCGTGCGCGACAACCCGTCGGCCGGCGAAATCTGGATGGTGCGGACTGAACGACCTTCGGGATACGGCATCGAGGATTTCGCCCTCGACCTGTTCGGTGTGCCCCCCGTTCTGGCGACCACGGTCGAGGCGCTGGTCGGCGACTAGCCGGCGGCCGCCACCGCGCTCAGCCTGCTTGATTTCATTTTTCGCTGGAGATTTGACATGACCGCCCCCACCCCCTGGCACGATGCCCCCCTGATTCTGTTCGACGGCGCCTGCGGCACCACGCTGCAGCAGATGCAGTTGGACGCCGCCGCCTGGGAGGGACACGAAGGCTGCAACGAAATCCTGAACCTGACCGCGCCCGACGCCATCATGGCCATGCACCAGGCCTTCATCGAGGCCGGCGCCCGGGTGATCGAGACCAACACATTCGGCGCCAACCGCCTGGTGCTGGGGGAGTATGGTCTCGCGGACCGCGTGGCGGCCATCAACGAGGCGGCGGTCGCCCATGCCCGGTGCGCGGCCGGCGCGCGGGGCGATGTCGCGGTCTGCGGATCGATCGGCCCCGGCACCAAACTGGCCCTGCTCGGGCAAGTCGATGTCGACTCCCTGGCGGCCGCCACGACGGAACAGGTCCGCGTGCTGGTCGAAAGCGGGGTCGACCTGCTGCTTTTCGAGACCTGCCAGGACTTGCTTCAGATCAAGACGGCGCTGGTCGCCTGCTTCGACGAGCTGCGGCGGCTGGATCGCCCCCTTCCCGTTCTCGTGTCGGTGACGGTCGAATCGACCGGCACGCTGCTGGCGGGGAGCGATCTGGAGACCGTGGCGGCGACACTGGCCCCCTTCCCCCTTTTCTCGCTCGGTCTCAACTGCGCGGCGGGGCCGGATGAGCTGGCCGGCCCGGTGGCGGCCCTGTCCCGGCTGTGGCCGGGTCGGATTTCCGTCATGCCCAACGCCGGTCTCCCCGTGCTGCGCCAGGGCCGCACCCACTACCCGCTGGATCCGGAAGCCTTCGCCGCCGCCACCGCGCGCTTCGTCCGCGACCTGGGCGTCTCGGTTGTCGGTGGCTGCTGCGGCACGACGCCCGCCCATGTGGCGGCCCTGCGGCGGGCGCTGGCCGGCATCCAGCCGGCCCCGCGTGCGCTGCCGCCACCGACGCCGGCGGTGACCTCAGCCTACGCGGTCTATCCGCTCCATCCGGAAATCCCGCCGTTTCTCATTGGCGAGCGCCTGAATGCCAATGGCTCCAAGGCGTTCCGCGACTGCCTGCTGGCCGACGCGCTCGATCAGGCGCTGCCGATCGCCGCCCGGCAGGCTGACCAGGGAGCGATGGCGCTCGACGTGTGCGCCGCCTATGCGGGGCGCAGCGAGACCGACGATCTCACGAAGCTCGTCGCGCTCCTGCGCACGCAGTCCCGGCTCCCCGTCATGATCGACTCGACCCGTCCCGAGGCGATCGAGGCGGCCCTGCGCCAGCACCCCGGCCGCTGCATCATCAACTCCATCAACCTGGAGGATGGCGGCGCCACGCTCGACCGCGTCTGCACCCTGGCCCGGCGGTACGGCGCGGCGGTGGTCGCCCTCACGATCCACGAGGACGGCATGGCCCTGACGGTGGCGGACAAGGTCGCCACGGCCAAACGCATCCACGCCCGCGCGGTCGGGCATCACGGCCTCCGGCCGGCAGATCTCCTGTTCGACGCGCTCACGTTCACGATCGGCTCGGGCGACGCCTCGTTGCGGAACGCGGCCGCCGCCACGCTCGAGGCGATCCGGCGCATCAAGGAAGAACTTCCCGGCGTCGGCACGGTGCTGGGGGTCAGCAATATCAGCTACGGCCTGGCCCCCGGCGCGCGCCGGGTGCTCAATTCGGTCTTCCTGCACGAAGCCGTCGCGGCGGGCCTCGACGCCGCGATCGTCGATGTAGCCCGGATCCTCCCCCTGCACCTGATCGACGAGACGGCACGGCGCCGTGCGCTCGACCTGATCTACAACCGGGAGACAGAAACGGGTCGTGATCCCCTGCATGCCTTTATCGAGGCCTTCGCGGCAACGCCCGCTGCGGGCAGCGAACCGTCTACGCCGGCGCAGGATACGGGACGCGCGGAGACGCGCCTGACCACGGCCATCCTGCGCGGAGACAAGGAGGGGCTGGCGGAACCGATCGAGGAGTTGCTCCCCACGATGGCGGCAACCGACATCGTCAACGCCATCCTCGTCCCCGCCATGCGGGAGGTTGGCCGCCTGTTCGGCTGCGGCGAGATGCTGCTTCCCTTCGTCCTGCAATCGGCCGAGGCGATGAAAGCCGCCGTCAAGTTGCTCGAACCGGCCCTGGCGGGCGGGGAACCCCGTACCGGCCCCTCGGTCCTGCTGGCGACCGTCGCCGGGGATGTCCATGATATCGGCAAGAATCTGGTCGACATCATCCTCACGAACAACGGCTACACCGTGCACAACATCGGGACGAAGGTGCCGGCCGCCGTCATCATCGAGCAGGCGCGGCGCCTGCAGCCCGCCGTCATCGGGCTCTCGGGGCTGCTGGTCAAGTCGGCGCTCCTGATGCGGGAGAATCTCGCGGCCTTTAAGGCGGCGGGACTGACGCAACCGGTGCTGCTCGGCGGCGCGGCGCTCACCCCCGACTTCGTCGCGCGGGAATGCGCCCCGGTGTACGACGCGCCGGTCGTCTACTGCGCCGACGCCTTCGACGGCCTGCGGGCGCTGCGCGACCTCGAGGCCGGCCGTCTCAGCAGCACCCCGCTCCCGGCGGCAAGAACGGCCCCACAAGAGGGCTCGACCACCCCTGAGACCGTGCCGTTCGACACACCGATTCCGCAAGCGCCGTTCCTCGGCGCGCGGCAGGTGCACGGCGTCCCCCTCGAAGCCATCCTGCCGTTCGTCAATGAACCGCGGCTGTTCGCCACGCGCTGGGGCTATCACCGCCGCGCGCGCGCTCCCGAAGAGTATGCGGCCATGCTGCGCGACGAGGTGCGGCCCCGCTATCGGGAGTGGCTGCGGCGCATCACCGACGAGGCCTGGCTGCAGGCCTCGGTCTCGTACGGTTATTTCCGAGCCCGGGCCGCGGGCGAGAGCCTGACGCTCGACAGCGGCGCGCGCGCGGCGACCTTCGCCTTTCCGCGCCAGGGATTCGCGCCCCACCGCTGCATCGCCGACTTCTTCCGCCCGGACGGCGCAGGCGACGATCTCGCGGCCGCGTTCGTGGTCACCGTCGGGGATCGCTTCGCCCCCGCCATCGAGGCCTGCCGCGCGGCCGACCGCTACCAGGACTATCTGATGCTGCACGGCCTGGCCGTCGAGCTCACCGAGGCGCTGGCCGAAGGGTGGCACCGCAAGATCCGGCGCGAGCTGGGCATCGGAGAACAGGCGGGGGCGCGCTACGGCTTCGGCTACCCCGCCTGCCCCGACCTCGACGGCCAGCGGCCGCTGCTGGACCTGCTGGACGCCGGGCAGATCGGCGTCGCGCTGACCGAAGGCTGCCAGATGGTGCCCGAGTTCAGCACCGCCGCGCTTGTCGTCCACCATCCGCAGGCGCACTACTTCACCGTCTAAGAGGCGGGGTTTTCAGAATGAGGGCAAGCCCTTCTTCGCGACCAGCTTCTGCCAGCCGCGCGCGTCTTCGGCGGCGGCGAGGATCACGGCGAGCACGGCGCGGCCCTCTTCGAACGAATGGGGCGGGCGGGTGCCGCTGCGCAGGCAGTCGGCGAAGCACCCCATCTGCCGGGTGAATGTCGGAACATCGCTGAAGCGCTTGACCGCGGGCTGCGAATAGCCCGCCGGCAGGACGTTCAGCTCGTTCCCCGATCCGAAGACTTCGGCCTTGTCGCCGACGACGTGGATTTGATGCGTGCCGTACGGGTTGCCGTAGGCCCAGGAGGTGAGAATTTCGCCGATGGCTCCATTTGCGAAACGGACCTGCACACTCGCGCTATCCTCGCCCTCGATCTCCTGCAGGTAGCGACCCATGCTGCCGCGGACGCCGACGACCGGCGCGCCGGCCAGATGCAGCAGGCGGTAGGTGGGATGGTAGCCGGTGTCAATCAGTTCGCCGCCGCCCTGATACTTCCGTTTCGACCGCCAGGTGCCGCGGAACCCGGCAACCGACGCCTGGAAACAGTCCTGTGAACGCAGCCAGCGGATTCGGCCGAGTTCGCCCGCCTCGATCATCCGCTTCGCTTCCTGAACGGCCGGCATGAACAGTTGGTTGTGAGCCGACATGTAGGTGATGCCGGTCCGCTTGACGGCGGCGGCGATCCGATCCGCCTCGGACAGACTGAGGCACATCGGCTTTTCGCAGAGGATGTGCTTGCCGGCGGCGGCGACGTCGAGAATCGCCGGGGCGTGCAGGTGGTGCGGCAGGCAGATGGCCACCGCGTCGAACGCGTCGCCGCCCTGCGCGAGCATCCGGCGCCAATCGCGGTAGAGGGCGGGCACACCGCCGAACTGCGCGCTGCGCGCCTGAAGCCGCTCGCCGTCGATATCGCACAGCGCCGTGCATGCGATCGTGTCGGCATGGGCCAGCACGCCATCAGCATGCACGCGTGAAATTCCTCCGGCGCCAATGATGGCAAGCCGGACTTTCCCCTTGATGACTGTCTTCATCACGCGCGTCTCCATTCAGGACCATGACGTCCATCGACGGTGAAGTATCCCGCGAATCCGCCCGATTGGCAATCCTGAAACACGGTGAAGCGAGGAAGGCGCCCGCTCCACCCGCTGGCCTGGACACTTCCGGCAGCCATTCTCAATTTGGTGGACTACGTCAAGGAAACATGCCCTTACGGGCACACTACAAACGCGTTTGCGGCGATTTTGCGCGTTTGTAGTGGCGCCGTAAGGCGCTTCCCTGCCATATTGAGAATTGCTGCACTTCCGGCTTGCGGTGTGGCGCGCCAATGAGTACGCTGATGGTGTCATCTTGTTAACACACCAGGGAGACAGCCATGCACACGAGAATCCGTTCCCAGATCAGCGCGTTCATCCATGCGGCCATCCTCGCCGCATCGGCCCTGTTCCTGACCCGGCCCCTGCCCATCCAGGCGCAGGAGGCGGTGGCGGCCGACGCCGCCCGCGGCAACCTGCGCTATTCGATTACCGTTTCCAAGTTTGAAAACGAGGCCGGCTGGCATGGCCAGTGGGACCTCGGCGACGGGTTCGCCACGATCATGACCGACGCCCTGCAGGGCTCGGGCAAGTTCATCGTCCTGGGCGACGCCGAAATGCGCGGCTCCGCCATGATGGAGCAGGATCTGGCCGCCAGCGGCCGGATGGCGGGCGGCAAGAAGGCGCCGGCCACGGGGCAGATGACTCCGGCGCAGTTGCTCGTCCGCGGGTCCGTCACCCATGTGCAGGAGAGCACCGGCGGCGGCGCGGGAGGTATCGGCTTCAAGGGCATCCGCCTGGGCGGTGCCAAGGACAACGCCGAGGTCAACATCACGATGTACCTGGTCGACTCCCGCACGGGGCAGGTCAAGGCCTCGACCAAGGTCGTGGGCAAATCGGCCAAGCGCGGCCTGAACATCGGTTACGACGGCCCCAAGCTGGGCGGCCTCACGGGAGGCGTCGGGGGGCATAAGAACGACAATGTCGGCAAGGCGTGCGAGGATGCCGTCGCCCAGGGCGTCGCGTTTCTAATCCGTCAGCTTGAGACAATCCCCTGGCAGGGATCGATCGCGCTGGCCAAGGGCGACAAGATCGCGGTGAACCGCGGCACGCGCGACGGGGTGGCGCTCGGCATGCGGTTCGACGTGGGACAGGCGGAGGAGATCGTCGACGAGGATACGGGCGAGGTCATCGACTCGAGCCTGACCCAGGTGGCGGCGATCGAAGTGACCGAGGTCAAGGAGAAGATCGCGTACTGCAAGGCGCTTTCAGGCGGCGACAAGATCGCCAAGGGCATGTCGGTTTTTCCGGCGCGTTAATCAGGATTCTCATGTCATCAGTCGATTTCTCCTTCCAACCCGGAACCTGTGTTCATGGGTTCCGGGTGGTTGCCGTCACCCCTGTCGCCAGCCTTCGCGGCATGGCCTTTCAGTTCGAGCACGTCGCCAGCGGCGCCCGTGTGCTACATCTCGTCTGCGATGACGCCGAAAACGCCTTCACGGTCAGTTTCCCGACGCCGCCGCCCGACGACACCGGGATGCCGCACATTCTCGAGCACATGGTTCTGGCCGGATCGGAGAAATTCCCGGTCAAGGAGCCCTTTTTCGAGATGGTCAAGATGTCGATGGCGACCTTCATCAACGCGATGACGGGCTACGACACGACCTACTACCCCGTTTGCAGCAACGTCGAGCGGGATCTCTTCAATCTCGCCGAGGTCTACTTCGACGCCGTGTTCCATCCCTTGCTCACGGCGTCGACGTTCGCCCGCGAGGCCCACCATCTGGCACCGGTCGTTCCGAACGAGCCGGACGGGGCCTGGCGGATCGACGGCATTGTCTACAGCGAGATGAAGGGGGTTTTCTCCGACCCCGAGTCGATTCTCGCCCGCGATGCGATCCGGCTGCTGCTGCCCGACACCTGCTATGGCCGCGAATCGGGGGGGACGCCCCAGGCCATCCCCGACCTGACGCACGAGGCGCTGCGCGCGTTCCACGCGTCGCACTACCACCCCTCGAACGCCTATATCGTCCTCTACGGCAACATTCCCACCGAGCGCTACCTGGCCTTCCTGGCCCCCCGCCTCGCCCCGTTCGCGCGGCGCGCCGCCACCCGGCTCCCCGGCCGACAGCCCCGCTGGCAGGCCCCGCGGTTCGAGCAGGCGGACTACCCCGTCGGCGCGGCGGAATCCACGGTGGAAAAGACCTATCTGCTGATGAACTGGCTCACCGGCGACACGCGCGACACCGTCGATGCCGCCACCCTGCGGCTCCTATCCCTGCTGCTGCTGGGGCACGATGCCGCGCCGCTCCACCGCGCGCTGATCGACTCGCGCCTCGGCGCCGACCTGGTCCACTCCGGCGCCGGCGAGGCGGGGTGCGAGATGACGTTCCATGTCGGGCTGGAGGGTGCCGAAGCCGACCGCTTCCCCGCTTTTCAGAACCTGGTGCTCGACACGCTGAGGGGGCTCGCCGACACCCCCTTCACCGACGAACAGATCCAGACGGCCTTTCAGCAAGCGGCCTATGAAACGCTCGAAATCGCCCCCCTGTTCCCGTTGCACACTGTGTTTCGCGTGGTGGGCGCCTGGATGGCGGGCCTCGACCCGCTGACCTATCTCGACCTGGCGTCCCACTACCAGCACGTCCGCGAGCGCCTGCGGGACGAACCGACGCTGTTCAACCGGCTGATCCGCGAGCGCCTACTCGACAATCCGCACCGCCTCGACATCCTCCTCGCCCCCTCCACGACGTGCGAGGCCCGTCGCGAAGCGGAACTGGCGGACGCACTGGATCGCAGGCGGAGCGCGCTCGGCGCCGATGAGCGGCGGGCGCTGGCCGCGGCCGCGGCGGAACTGGATCGCGCCAACGGCACCCCCAATCCGCCCGAGGCGGTGGCCCTGCTGCCGCAGCTCAGCCCCTCCGATATCCCGCCGGATCCGCTCACGATCCCCACCACGATCGAGACGCTGGACGGCGGCACGGCCCTGCTCGTCAACGACCTGCTTACCAACGGCATCGTCTACCTCGCCCTGCAGTTCGACCTGACCGGCCTGCCGGAGCGGCTCTGGCCGTACCTGCCGCGCTACGCCGACGCCATCAACAAGTTCGGCGCCGCCAACGACGACTACGCCGCCCTGGCGGCGCGCGTCGGCGCGAATACCGGCGGCATTGCCGCCGCAGCCGCCTTCCGCACGACGGTCGACGACCCCGGCCGCCTGATCCCGGTTCTCCAGCTCTCGATGAAGACGCTGGCCGAGCGGATCGACCCCGCGCTCGACCTGCTCGGCGACATTCTGTTCGCCCTCAACCCGCGCGACAGCGAGCGCATGCGCGATGTCCTGACCCAGGTGCGCGCCGAGAACCGCGTCGAGATGATCCAGAACGGCAGCGCGACCGTGCGGCTCCAGGCGGGGCGGCAACTGAATGCGGTCAACTATCTCGAGCATCTGGCCGGCGGGCTGCCGCAGCTCGCGCTCTCGGAGGCCTGGGTAGCCGACTTCGCGCGCGGCAGCCGTGACGTGACGGAAGCCATCGAGGCCATCCAGGCCTTCGTGCTGAACCGCCGGCGCGTCAGCGCCAGCGTCACGGCGCCCGCGGCGGCAACCGACGCCATCCGCACCCGGCTGGCCGCCTGGCTGGCACGGATGGACAACGCCCCCCTGGCGGCCGCACCCCTCGCCTTCACGCCATCGAGCCAACCCCGGATCGAAGGGTTGGCCGCCTCGCTGCAGATCGCGCATTGCGCGATGGTGCTCCCCGCGCCGCACCTTTCCCACCCCGACGAACCCTTGCTCGCGATCGGCGCGCACCTGCTCACGATGGACTACCTGCTCCCCGAAATCCGCTTCAAGGGCAATGCCTACGGCGCGGGGTTCAGCCACCAGCCGCTGGCCGGCACGTTCAGCCTCACGTCGTTCCGCGATCCACGCCTTGCCGAGACGATCGAAGTGTTCCGCCGGGCGGTCGACTTCGTCCGGACGGCCCCCTGGAGCCAGGCGGACATCGACCGGGGGATCATCGGCGTGGCCAAGCGCGACGGCAAACCGCTGCGACCGGCGGAGGCCACCAGCCTGGCCCTGCACCGCCATACCGTCGGCGAGACGTTCGCCCGGCGGCGGGCCCGGCGGCAACGCCTGCTGCAGGCCAC
>JAAYZJ010000018.1 GCA_012514915.1 Lentisphaerota bacterium
CGGCACCAATCCCGCCAGCGCCTCCATCGCCGGCTTCTCGGTCGTCTCCGTCGGCACCGATGCCGACGGCAACGTCGATCTCGCCGACTTCAAGGCCAAACTTACCCCCGCGACCGCCGCCGTCATGCTGACGTGCCCCAACACGCTGGGGCTCTTCGAGCGCCGGGTGCGCGAGCTGGCCGACCTCGCGCATGCCAACGGCACGCTGCTGTACTACGACGGCGCCAACATGAACGCGCTGATGGGCCGTGCGCGCCCCGGCGACCTCGGCTTCGACGTCGTCCACCTCAACGTGCACAAGACGCTGGCCACGCCGCATGGCGGCGGCGGTCCCGGCGCGGGACCGGTGGGGGTAACCGAAGCCCTTGCGCCGTTCCTACCGGTCCCGACAGTCGTCCGGAACGCCGAAGGCACCTACGCGCTGAGCGACGACCGCCCGAGCTCAATCGGTGCCGTCGCGCCGTGCTACGGCCATTTCGCCGTCCTGGTGCGGGCCTACGCCTACCTCCTCGCCCTCGGCGGCAACGGCCTGCGCGAGGCGACCGACCACGCGGTCCTGAACGCCAACTACCTGCGGGTCAAGCTGCAGGCGGCGTTCGATATCCCCTACAACCGGATCTGCATGCACGAGGTGCTCCTGTCCGCCGAACGGCAGACGAAGCAGACCGGCATCCGCGCGCTCGACTTCGCCAAGGCGCTGATCGACGCCGGCTACCACCCGCCGACGATCTACTTCCCCTTGATCGTCCACGAGGCGATGATGATCGAGCCGACCGAAACCGAATCGAAGGACACGCTCGACGCCTTCATCGCCGACCTGCTGCGCATCGCCCAGCTCGCCGAGACCCGGCCGGAGACCTTTGCCGCGCTGCCCGAAACGACGGCGATCTCGCGCGTCGACGAAACTCGCGCCGCGCGCGCCATGATCCTCAAAGCCTGACCCGGACCGGAGACCTTCCTTGTCCTTGAAGCGTGCCAGAGCACCCGGAACGCCACGATGACCTTGCACGAGACACGGCAGATCGAGCGGGCGGTGCTTGTGCAGGTCATCCACGACCGCATGGACGCCGACGAGGCCGCCGACTCGCTGCTCGAACTCGGCCGTCTCGCCCAGACGGCCGGCATGACGGTCGCCGGGCAGCTCACGCAGAACCGCGACAAGCCGCACGGCGGCACGCTGGTCGGTTCCGGCAAGCTGGAGGAACTCCAGGCGCAGGTCGCCGAACTGGGGGTTGACACGATTGTCGTCGACAACGAACTCAACGCCATCCAGGCGCACAACCTCGGCAAGATGCTGCAGGTGCGCGTCATGGACCGGACCGAGATCATCCTCGAGATCTTCGCGCGCCGGGCACGCTCGGCCGAAGCCCAGGTGCAGGTCGAGCTCGCCCGCCTCCAGTTCCTGTTGCGGCGGATTCCCGTCACCGAGTCGCAGCAGCGCTTCACGGGCCGGGCCAACGTCCGCGGCCCGGGCGAGAGCCACCTGCAACTGCGCAACGAGCCCCTGCGCCGGAGGATCGCCGAATTGAAGAAACGGCTGGCCGCCATCCAGGACCGACAGACCGCGCGCAATCCGGCCGACCGCGACTGGCCGGTCGTCTCGCTGGTTGGCTACACCAACGCCGGCAAGTCCACGCTGCTGAACACGCTCGCCGGCGCCGACGCCTATGTCGACGACAAGCTTTTCGCCACCCTCGACACCAAGACGCGCAAAGTGTGGCTCGCGCCGGCGCGCGAGGTGCTGCTGACCGACACGGTCGGCTTCATCCGCCACCTGCCGCACGACCTGATCGCCTGCTTCAAGTCGACGCTCGACATCGCCGTGCAGGCCGATCTGCTGCTGATCGTCGTGGATGCCGCCTATCCGTGCGTCGACGACCACATCGCCGTCTGCCACAGCACCCTCAAGGAGATCGGCGCCAGCCAGATTCCCCACTTGCTGGTACTGAACAAATGCGACCAGGGCGCGGTGGATCCCGGCACCCTGCAGATCAGCGCGCGCTACCCCCAGGGCATTCCCGTGTCGGCCAGGACCGGCTTCGGTCTCGACGGGCTCAAGCGCGCCATGATCGCGCACCTGCAGCAGAGCTGCAGCCTCTGGCGTCTCCCCCCGGCCACCTCGCGCCGCTGACGCATTGCGATTGCCCCCATTTTCGCCTCGCGTCGGCGGCGATCACGGTGCTAAACTCCGCTCGATCAAGATTGACATTCTTTCGGCATCTCCTATACCATCATGTGGATTACCACCATTCTCGCGAGGATGAATCATGAACAAGCAGCCGATCCGATGGTTTGCCGGCCTGGCGCCGGTTTTTTTGGCCAGCACGCTGGCTGCCGCCCCCTTTGACCTCCTGTTCCGCGTCATGCACCCGACGGGTCCGTGCGAGGTGCGTCGGGCGGGTGCCGCGGATTACGAGCCAGCCCAGAAGGGGAAGGCGTATCCCTATGGCACGCGGTTCCGCTGCGGCGAGGGCGGCAGCGCCCTGATTGTCCTGTCCGAGAAGGACGCCATCCAAGTCGAACCCAATACGACGATCGAGCTTCTGAATCCTCCCGCGGAGGGCGATGCCGGCAAGGTTCTGCGCCTGGTGGGCGGCAGCCTCAAGACTCGGATGGACATGGGCAACGATCCCCACGCGCTGATACTCGAGACACCCGTCGCGCGGGCCGTGTCGCTGGCGGGCAACGGCCTTTTCAAGCTGACCGAAACCGAGGCGGGGCTCACGCTGGCGGTGCAGGCCGAGGGTAGCGGCACGATCCGACTGGTTGGCCCGCAGTTCATCATCCCCGTCCTGAAAAACGGTTTCGGGGTGCGTATTCTGACGGCCCGCGATCTGTCGCTGACCCGGATCGAAAATCTTCTCGGCGACTATCGTGTCTACATCAACACCGGCATGCAGGATGATGCGCCCGAAACGGTGGACGGCGAAGTCAACACCGAGCTGATCGCCGTCGACACCAGCAGTCGTTCGGCCGTCAAGATCTGGCGCACGCACGCCAAAGTGGGTGGCCGGCTGATCGTCTCTGTCCTGGCGACCGACGCCAGCGGCAAGGGGCGCGAAAACTTCGCCTTCGCCGTCGGCCAGCCGAGCATCGCCTCGCGCGCCATTTTCGAGGAAGACGTCGTCACCAACGCCATCCCCGAACTGCCGGAAGGCGAGGCGGAGACCGGGGCGGCCGATACCCCGACCCCCGACGCGGCGCCGGCGGCCATCGACTTCGATGCCTTCCAATAGCACGCGGCCGCACGGCGTTCACGGCCGGCGGTATGCCGCCAGCCACGTGCGCCCGCGTTGAGCCCCGCTTTCCACAACCCCAGACAAAGGCGCATTCCGTGTTCATCTATCATTTCAACCGGCTGATCCACAACCGTGTGCTCTGGATCCTCTTCGCCGTGGTGGTCGCATTCGCCTTTCTTTCGGTCGACTCCTGCTCGTCCACACCCGGCGGCAACGGCCCCGCCGCAGGGACGCTGGGCGGCAAACCGGTTGATGCCGGGCAATTCGCGCTGGCCGAGCGCTTCGTCGGTGGCGGCCGCAGCCGGCCCGGCGACATGCCTCCGGCGCTGGTCGAAACGCAGGCCTGGCAGCATCTGGCGGCACTCCAGGCGGCACGAAGCCTGCACCTGGACGGCACGCCCGACGAAATCCGCCAGGCAATCCGCGAGACGCCGGCCTTCTCCAACCAGGGGCAGTTCGATCCGCGCCGCTTCCAGCAGGTCATCCAGCAGTCGCTCGGCGTCGACGTCGGCACCTACCAGAAGTTGATGGCGGATCAGATCGCGCTGGCCAAGCTCTCGCAGGCCATCGGAGCGGCCAGTCTGGTCTCGCCGATGGAGATCGAGGACGAACTGGCCTCCTGGACCGACCAGTTCACCATCCGGATCGCCACGATCAGCAACACGTTCGACCGCGCCGAGCTCCCGCTGGAAGAGGGGGAGCTGCAGGCCTACTACGACGCGCACCGCGAGCGGTTCGCGCGTCCCGACCGCGTCGCCGTCCACTACGCCGCGATGGACGTGACCAATTTCTCGTCCGCCGTCACGATCCATGAGGACGACATCGTCGACTACTACGACGCCAATGCCTCGCAATACACCCATCCCGGCACGAACGACACGCTGGTGACGCGGCCTCTCGACGAGGTGCGCGACGAGATCGTGAGCGCGCTCACCCTCGACGAGGCGCGCTATGCGGCGGGAACCAACGTGGCCGCCTTCATGGAGTCGCTGTCGCCGGACGACGGCAACCAGTTCGCCTGGCGTTCCAAGGCGCGCCGCATGCAGGTGGGGACGACCCCCTTGTTCGCCGCCGAGGATTTTGTGCCCGGCATCGAACCGGCGGCGCAGGAGGCGTTCCGCGAAGCGGCGTTCGACCTGGATCCGGCCCGTCTCGACGCCCGTCTAGCCGTCGTGCCGGGCGACCGGCAGGTCTACCTGCTGATGGTCTGGACCAACAGCCCGGCCTACACGCCGTCTTTCGAGGAAGTCCGCGAGCAGGTCGTTCCCCTGGCGCTGGCGGAGGCTCGGGCCGACGCGTTCCAGGCCCTCTGCACCGCCAAGCGAAATGCCGTCCGGGCGGACATGGACCAGGGCACCGGTTTCGCCGCGGCCGCCGCGACCGCCGGCCTCGCGGTCAGCACGTCGCAGACGTTCTCGGTGCAGGCGGCCAGCCGCACCGCCTTCCCCGACGCGGTGGACCTGATCCCCGTCGCCATGCGCCTCCGCCCGGGGGAGCTCTCCGACACGGTTCTCACGCGGACGGGGGGCCATCTGATCCACGTTGAGGCGCGGCAGCCGGGCGACGCCCTGGCGACCGAACTGGCCCGGCCGCAGGTGCGCGATGCGCTGATCCGCCGCCGCGAAACGGCGCTGTTCACCGAATGGATGGCGTGGAATCTCAAGCGCATCGGCTTCCATTCCGAGCGGCTCGCCTATGCCGCCGATGCCGCCGCCGACGAGGCGGATAGCGAGGAGTAGTCCCGACCCCTGCTTCACGTGCAACGCGCAACGTTCAACCCTTGGACGTTGCGCGTTGAGCGTTTGTTTTCTGCCTCACAGCCATTCAAGGGTGACCGTGCCCGCAGCGGAGTTTGTTCCGGCGCCGCTCAGCACGACCCGGCGACAGGCGCGCGCGGCAGGGCCTTCGGTCTCCGCCGATTCATCCAGCAGGGCCGCTACGCGGCCGTCGGCATTGAGCGTGACTCGATAGAACCGGCGCCCCGTGCCGTCCGCAGGTAGGTCCGCCTGCTCGAGGCGGTATCCGGCCGCGGCGAGACCGGGTGACCGCCGCACCCGCAGGCCGCGCACTGGCGGCGGTGGCGGTGGCGGCGGCGTGGGGCAGCCGGCCAGCGGCAACAGCGTCCATGCAGGCTCCGGCGGGGCCACGGGCGGCGGAGCCAGCGGCTCCGCCGCCAACTCAGCATAGGGCGGCGGGGGCGGCAACGCGGGCGGCGGAACCGGCGCCAGCAGGGGCAGCGCCGGCGCCGGCAACGTGCCGGCCTGCGTCGGATGGGCGAGACGGTCGGGGTGAGACGCCAGCGCATTACCCGCGAACACGACTTGGACGTAGGCCGCGGTGGGCTCGGGCAGGAGCGTCGGCGCCCGCGGATGGTAGTTGCCCGCGGGCCAGCACAGCCAAAGGCCCAGCGCCAGCGCCAGCACGACGACCACCGCCCATTCCCCCAGCCGCTCACGGCGCGGGGCAACGGGGGCACGCGGAAATCCGGCAGGGGCTTGGGGGGGCGTCTTCACCGGCATCAGGATTCGGGTTTGGCCGAGACATTCACGCGGCGGATGCCTGCCGCGCGCACGAGGTTGACGAGGTCCATCACGTCGCCGTGCGGCACGCGGCGGTCCGCCAGCAGCAGCACCTGGCGCCCGTCGGGCCGCATGGCGGCCAGCGCAAGCTCGGCGCGCAGCTGTTCGCTCTGCTCGGGCACGCCCGGCTGGTAGCGGACATCGTCGAAGAACACCAGCGTTTCCGCCCCGCCCGGCCGCTGCGCGCGCAGCATGACGACCGTCAGGCCGTGGTGCATCCCCTCGTGGAAGGGCGCGCGCGGCAGCTCGAACACCAGGCCGGGGTGGAGCGTCAGTCGCCCCGATAGCGAAAAGAACAGGGCGAGCACGACCACGAAGTTGATCCAGGGAACGACCTGCAGGAAGGTGTTGGCGATGCGGCTCCGCGGACGAAACCGCATCCGCAATCCTTCCGTGTACCAGGAGCCCGTCTGCATGGACTGCCTAGGCATGTTCCCCCCGGACACCGGCTGGCGCATCCGTCCGCGCGGCCGCATGCGGCCCGCGGCGCATGAACGAGAGGATGTCGTTGCTGGCCTGCTCCATGTCCAGCACGATGCGGTCGATCCGGATGACGAGCAGGTTGAACATGGCATACGAGGGGATCGCGACCATCAGCCCGGTGATCGAGGTGATCAGTGCGCGCACCAGTCCGCCGGTCACATCGACCGACTGCACAAGCGGCGCCTGCTGACGCAGGACCAGCACCGTCTCCAGCACACCAAGGAGACTTCCCAGCAGACCGAGCAGCGGAGCGACCTGCACGATCGTGGCCAGGACGCCCAGCCGCCGCTCCATACGCGAGATCTCGGCATGGCTGGCGTTGTCCAGCACCAGCCGCAGCGTCTCCTGCGGCTCGTCCCGGTGCTTGATGGCCGTCCGCATCAAATGGACGACGGGGCCGGGCGCTTCGTCGCACAGGGCAAGCGCCTCGCGGGTCATCCCCTTCTCGAGGATGTTGAACACGCCATCCAGGAAGTCGTCGTAGCGGATGCGGGCGCGCCGCAGATGCAGCAACCGCTCGAGGAAAACCCCGACGGCCGCCAGGCCGATCCCGGCGATCATCCAGAAGACCGGCCCCCCCTCCCGCCAGACGTTGAAGCCTGTCATCATTGCTGATCCTCTCCCGTTTCCGGCCACAGAACCGGCTGTCTTCCTTTGATCTGCTGCACCAGCGCTTCGGCTTCCGCGGCCCCGGCCAACCCGCTGTGCGCCAAGCGGAGCAGAATGCCGATGGCCGCCTCGGGCTGTCCGCGGGTCTCCTCAAGGGCGGCCGCCCGCATCACGGCCCGCGCATACCAGTTCTGCGCCTGCGCGCCGAACGTGATCCCGGAGCGACGCGCGCGATCATAATGCAGCACCACCTGCCCGTAGTACTGGTCGATGGCCGCCTCGACCCGGTTGAGCTTCTCCAGGCAGCGCCCCTTCTTGAAGGCGACCTGCAGCAGCAGGTCGGGGGTCGCATCGGGGCGCATGGCCACCACATCGTAGGCCTTCAGCGCCTCGTCGTAGCGGTTCGTTGTGCTGGAGCCCAGCGCCAGCAGGCTGTCGCCCTTGCGGAGCCAGGCGGTTGTCACGCTCTCGCTCTCGGGATACCGGTTGATGATTTCATCGAAGACCAGGATGGCCTCCTCGAAGCGGGCCAGCTCGCACAAGGCATCGGCCTGCAGAAACCTGGCCTCCGCCAGCCGGGGGCTATCGGGATAGTCGCGGGGCAGCCGTGCCAGGAGGGTGATGGTCTCGGAAAACTCGCCGCGCTGCATGGCGGCCCGCCCGGCCCAGACGAGCGCGGCGTCGGCCTGGTCATGGCCGGGCCATCGCCCGACAAAGTCCGTCAAGCGCTGCTGCGCCTCGTCGAAGGCCTTGCGATTGTAGCTGTACTGCGCCAGCCACAGCGCCACGTCCGCCAGCAGGGGCGATTGCCCGTGATGCTCGGTGAAAGCCCGGCCCAGCGCGGCCGCATCCTCGTCGCGCCCCGCGCCGTAAAGCGCCAGCATCCATAGATAGGCCGCCTCGTCCGCCAGCGCGGGGGCGGCCTCCTGCACACGGGCCAGATCGGGGATCGCCGACTCGAACTGGTAGTTGCGGTAATGGGTTCGCCCACGCCCCAGAAGCGCCGTGCCCAGCCTGATGGAGTTGGTCGTCGCCTCGATCACGCGGCTGTAGGCACGGATGGCTTCGGCCGCCGCCCCGCCGCGCTCATGCAGCAGCGCCAGGCGCAGCCGGGCGTCCTCGGCGATGCCGTCCGGGCCGGCATCCGCCAGTGCGGCAAAGGCCGCCTCCGCCTCGCGTGTCCGCCCCATGCGTTCAAGCGCATCCCCCGCCATGAAGGCGGCCGGCGCCGCCAGCCCCGGCGCGATCGTCAGGCCGGCGACCCGCGCATAGAGATCGGCCGCCTGGTCGTAGCGTTGGTCGGCATGGCTGGCGTCGGCGGCGCGTAACAGGCATTCGGCCTGCCAGACGGTCTGCGTCGAGGCCTGTGCCGCCCGCAGAAAGAGGGCGGTCGCCTCGGGGTAGGCCTGCAGCCGCAGCAGGGCCACCGCCTGCCCGCGCAGGGCGGGCGCCAGCCGGCCGCCGTCGCCATAGGATTCCAGATAGTTCCGATACTCGGCCACAGCCTGGCGGTTAGAGCCAGCCGCCAGCCATGCCTCGGCGATCTCGAACTGGGCCAGGGCCGACTCGGGGGCGCCCGGATGCACGCGGATGCCGCGTTTGAGCCAGGCGACCCCCTCACCCAACTGGTCGGGCAGGGCAATCCTCATGCGCCCTAGGCGCATCGCGAGCCGCCAGCCATGCCCGGCGAGACCGGCTTCCTGAATGAGCGGCTCCGCCGCCAGCAGCCGCTCGACACGGCGCGTCGCGGCCTCCATCTCGGCCAGTTCCAGCCACGCCTCGGCCCGGATTTCAGCCGCCGTTTCCGGACGCTCAACGATCTGCAGAAACAGCGTCTCAGCCTCCGCCGCGCGCCCGTCGCGGCGCAGCAGTTGCGCGCGGAGAAGCCGTCCCAGCGCCACGGCCCGCAGATTGCTGTTGGTGGTCGCCGCCGCGGCCTGACGCTGCAGCAGGGTCTCGCAGGCTGACCATTCGCCGGCCGCCAGCTCGGCCTGTGCCCACTCCAGCAGGTTCTCCGTCTGCTCGACGAGGTTGGTCGTCCGTGCATCCACCTGGGCAAAGGAGACCCGCGCGGCCGCGTAATCGCCGCTGGCCATCTCGGCCCGCGCCGCCAGACGGAGCAACCCGACCGCGTAGACCGGATCCATCGGATCGAACGCGAGAGTCCTCGCCCGTGCCAGCGCCTCCTGAACCCGCCCGAGGTCGAGCAGGGCGCGCACGGTCCAGAATTCGATGCCGCCCGCCTCGCGGCCGGCCGCGGCCACCGCCGGGTTCGCCTCCAGCAGATTCAGCAGGTCGACGGGGCGCCCCTGCCCGGCCAGCGCCTGGCAAAGCCAGAGCAACGGCTCCACGCAAGCCTGCGGATCATCGCGCCGGGTGGCCAGCACCCGCACCAGATGGCGCTCGGCCACGCCATAGAGCCGGTCCGACAAGGCCGCCCGGGCGATTGCCAGATCGGATTCCCCGGCGGCCGGAAGGAGTCCAGGCGCCGCCAGCAGGGCCATCAGCAGACACACGCCGGCCCATCCGCCCCGGCATCCGCGGCGGAAAGAAAAGGAACGGCCGACCTGGCATGTCCACGTGCTCATCATCCCACGCCGCATACTATCAGTTATTCTGGGGCATTCTGCAATGCAGAACGCGCATAGAGCTGCCGGATCTCCTCGGCCCAGCGCGTTTCGTCGGGCGTCTCGAGGATGATGGGCAAGCCATCGAGGCGGGGATCGCGCGCGACCTGCTCGAACACCGGCCAGCCCAGCCGGCCCTCGCCCAGCAGGGCGTGGCGGTCGACCCGCTTGCCGCACTCGACACGGGTGTCGTTGAGGTGGATCCCATGAAGCCGCCGGAGGCCGACGGTCTCGTCGAACCGCCGCACCACGGCGTCGTAGCCGCCCGGAGCGGCCAGATCGAATCCGGCCGCATAGAGATGGGCCGTATCGAGACACACACCGACACGGCCCTCATCGCCGATCCCTTCGAGAATCGCGGCGAGTTCCTCGAAGGTCGCCCCGAGGCTGCCCCCCTGCCCCGCCGTGTTTTCGAAGATGATCGACACGCCCGGCACGGCGGCCAGCGCCGCGCGGGCGGCCCGCACAATGTTGGCGATGCCCGCTTCGGGCGTGATTTTCTTGAGATGACTGCCCGGATGGAGGTTCAGCCGCGTGAGCCCCAGTTCGGCGCAGCGCGCCAGTTCGTTGATGAACGAGGCGGTCGAGCGGGCATGCGCCTCGGGATCGGGGTTGGCGAGGTTGATCAGGTAGCCGGCATGGGGCAGCACCTGGTCAGCCGTGAAACCGCAGTGCTGCATGCTGGCGGTGAAGGCCTCGCGCGTGGCGGAGGTCAGAGGCCGGGCCTCCCACTGCTTCTGATTCTTGACGAACAAGGCGAACGCCTGCGCCCCGATCCTCCGGGCATTGAGGGGGGCCTGGTCGACACCGCCCTGGGCGCTGACGTGCGCGCCGAACCACTTCATGGGCGGCCTCCGCCGCCGGGCGCGGTCGTGCCCGCTCCCCGCCGCCCGCCGCCGCGGCCGCGCCGTAAACCGGGGAGCACCGACGTGTTCTCGATCACGTTCTCGATATAGTCGGCGAACTGCGCGCCATCCTCGCCGTAGGCGCGGCCTGTCTCCTCGAGGAGATAGCGACGCTCCTGCTGGTACAGCTCGCCCAGGCGGCCCATGACCCGGAACCCCTCGGCCCGCTGCTCGTCGCTGAGCTGCGTCCAATCGCCCGTCGAGAGTCGCAGGCGGAAGGCGTTGGCGGCCTCGATCGCCTCGACCAGCCGCGCATGGTTCTCCTGCTGCTCGGGGCTCATGCGCGAGGTGTCGACCGCGTCGAGAAACGTCCGCCGATCCTGATGCACCTGCGTCATCCGCTGCTGGATCTCCTCGCGGCGCTGCTGCATCTCGGCGTATTGTTCCGGGGCCTCCGTGCGCAGCCGCTCCAGCCGCGCCGCAGCCGTTTCGCGGGGCGAACGGCGCTCGCGGGGCGGCGCGTCGGCCCCTGCGGCCTGCTCGGATTCCGGTGCCACCGCGCGGGCGGCCAACTGCGCATCGCGCGCGGCGACGGCCTGCTGCAACTCGGCGATCTGCTCCAGCCGCA
>JAAYZJ010000249.1 GCA_012514915.1 Lentisphaerota bacterium
CCGCGACGGCAAGACCTACCGCCGCACGCCCGAGGTGCTCGACTGCTGGTTCGAGTCGGGCTCGATGCCCTACGCCCAGCACCACTTCCCCTTCGGCGACACGCGCGACCTCGCCGCCTTCTTCCCCGCCGACTTTATCGCCGAGGGGCTCGACCAGACGCGCGGCTGGTTCTACACGCTGCTCGTCCTGGGCGTGCAGCTCTTCGGGGAGGCCCCCTTCCGCAACGTGGTCGTCAACGGACTGGTGCTGGCCGAGGACGGCAAGAAGATGAGCAAGCGGCTCAAGAACTACCCCGACCCGATGCACCTGATCGAGACCTACGGGGCCGATGCCCTGCGCCTCTACATGATCGATTCGCCGGTGGTGCGAGCCGAGAACCTCCGCTTCTCCGAGGCCGGCGTGCGCCAGCTCGCCCGCGACCTGCTGATCCCCTGGTGGAACGCCTATTCGTTTTTCGTAACCTACGCCAACGTCGACGGCTGGCACGAGGAGCGGCTGTCGCGGCCCGATTCCGCCAACGAACTCGACCGCTGGATCGTCAGCTCGCTCGAGACGCTCGTCGCCGAGGTGACCGACGCGATGGACGGCTACGACCTGCAGCGCGCCGTGCGCCCCTTCGTGCAGTTCATCGACGACCTGACCAACTGGTACATCCGACGCAGTCGCCGCCGCTTCTGGAAGTCGCAGAACGACGCGGACAAGGCCGACGCCTACCGCACCCTGCGCTACGTCCTCGTGCAGCTCTGCAAGGTGGCGGCCCCGTTCACCCCCTTCATCAGCGAGGCGATCTACCGCAACCTGCGGAGCGCCGACATGCCCGAGTCGGTTCATCTGTGCGATTTCCCCGCCGCCGACGCCGCCGCACGCGATCCGGAACTCGAGGCGCGGATGGCGCGGGTCCAGACGGTGGTCCGCCTGGGCCGCCAGCTCCGCACGGAGCACGACCTCAAGGTGCGCCAGCCGCTCGCGCGCCTGCACGTCGTCTCGTCGAACCCGGCGGTGCTGCGCGAGATCGCCGCCGGCGGGGCGCTGATCACCGACGAGCTCAACATCCGCGAGATCGCCTACGGTGCCGACGAGCAGGCGCTGGCGCATCTCCAGTTCAAGGCCGACTTCCGCCGCCTCGGCCCGCGGGTCGGCTCGCGCATGAAGGCCGTGGCCGCCGCGGTCGCCCGGCTGGGCTCCGACGCGGCCGCCGCGTTCGCCGCCGGCCGCGCGGTTGCGCTCGACCTGGGCGACGGCCAGCCGCCCCTCGAACTGGAGGCGGCCGACGTCGCCGTCCAGCGCACCCCGCGCGAGGGGTTGGTGGTCGGCGCCGAGGGCGACGTCATCGTCGCGCTCGAGACCGCCCTGACCCCCGACCTGGTCGAGGAGGGCCTCGCGCGGGAATTCGTCAGCCGCGTGCAGAATCTGCGCAAGGCCGCCGACTACGAGGTGACGCAGCGGATCGCCATCCGCTTCGCGTCCGGCGACGCCGTCGCCGCCGCCGTGCGGACGCATGCCGCCACGATCGCCGCCGAAACGCTGGCCATCTCGTGCGAACGGGTCGCGGACCTGGCGGACGGCGAAGCCGTCGACCTCAACGGTCACGCCTGCCGGATCGCGCTCAGCACGGTGCCGGGGGCCGCGGCGGCATCCGCCGGCTGAAGGCGAGCCGCCATCATGCCCGCGATGCGGCGACAGACACGTCGTGGTGCGCCGACCGACGATGACGTGTCGACAATGACGGCGACAAGGGAAGCAATGGAGCCCGCCGCCTGCCTGTCGGCAGCACGGTTCCCGACGGTCGCGAAATGAACAGCCATCCCGGCACCCGTTTCGCTACGGGCGAGGACGCCCGACTGTAATCGGTTGGAAGCTGTGAAAAAAAGGGGGTGCGGTTGTCGCCGCGCCCCCCAGTGGTCAAGAATACGCCGTTTTCCTTGCGTTTTGGAGGGTCGGGCTCCGTCCCGACCGTATTCGGGCGATTATTTCACAGCTTCTTGGCGATAGCGGTGAGCGATGACCGTGAATAAATTGATGACAAGCGAGCCCCGATCGCCTACACTATCGCTATTGAGATCGTTGTGCATCGCCAGGGGCTGCTGTTCCGGGGCAAGCCGATCACCATCGAGGCCCTGGACCACCGGCTTGAGCGCTATGCCAGTCTCAGCACGGCGGCCCCCGTGATCGTAAAATGCACAGCCGACTCTCCGCACCGGTTGCTGGTTCAGGCACTCGACCTGTGCAGCAAGCACCAGATGCGGCACCTCTCGATCTTGAGTCTGTAGTTTCCTCGTCTCCCGTGATCGTCAGACGCGCCCCATCCCATACTCGCCTCGGCGTGCCCAAGGGCGGCGCGAAAGGGCGCATCCCCGCTTCACTGACCGTTCCCGACTCTCCATCGTCCTCGTCCTCGTCCTCGATTCTCCTCCGAGACCCGTCGAGCACGAGGACGAGGACGAGGATCGTTCGCGTCGCTCACTAAGGACGGAGACGATGAAAGCCGACATGGGGCTGTTGAATCGGTGCGAAAACGACCAGAAACGCAAGTTATCCAAACGGGGATGCTCCCGGCGCGAAAACACGGCTGGCATTTGCGCGGCGCACGGTGTTACATTCTGGTTCCATGAGCACGTATCTGCAACAGTTGA
>JAAYZJ010000250.1 GCA_012514915.1 Lentisphaerota bacterium
CGGCCAACGAGTACCTGACGCGCGCCAACCTGATGCGCGCCTACGACAGCCGGCAGGCCCACACGCCGATGGTCCGTGCGAAGCGGGTCGCCGTGCTCGGCGGCGGCAACGTCGCGATGGACGCCGCCCGCATGGCGCTGCGCCTGGGCGCCGAATCGGTGAGGCTGATCTACCGCCGGACGGAAAAGGAGATGCCCGCCCGGGTGGAGGAAGTCGCCCACGCGCGCGAGGAGGGCGTGGTCTTCGAGATGCTGCAGAACGCCAAGCGCATCCTGGGCGACGACGCCGGGCGCGTGCGCGGCCTCGAGTGCCTGCGCTACGCGCTCGGTGAACCCGACGCCTCCGGCCGCCGCAGTCCCGTCGCGATCAAGGGCAGCGAGTTCACGATCGACGTCGACACCGTGATCGTCGCCATCGGCAACGCCTCGAACCCGTTGATCCGGCAGACGACGCCGGGGTTGGAAACCGACCACCGCGGACAGATTATCGTCGACGCGACGGGCCGGACGTCGCTCGAGCGCGTCTATGCGGGGGGCGACATCGTCCTCGGTGCGGCGACGGTGATCCTGGCCATGGGTGAGGGCCGGCGCGCGGCCGCGGCCATCAACGCCATGCTGGCCGGCCTGGATGGACGGTAGGCGGGCGGTACCGGCCATGGCGAGCACGCTGGTTCTGACGCAAAAACAGATTGTCGGCTGGTGCGGGCAGGCCATCTACGACGATGCCGAGGCCCGCTGCAAGCGGGGCGAGGTGTTGCGGGCCGAGGTCGACGGCGATACCGTGACGGGGATCCTCGCCCGTTCGAACGGCACGATGAAGTGCCTCTTCAAGGTGCTGCCGAACGGTCTGGTCGACAGCACGTGCCCCTGTTTCGCCAACCGCGAACAGGGCATCGTCTGCGCCCATGTCGCGGCGGCGGCCATCTTCCTGATGCGTCGCAACGCCGATCCCGAGCGGCAACAGCGCCATCTCGAAGAGCAGCGCCATGCCCGCCGCAAGGCGGCCTTTCTGGCCGAGGGTGTCGTCCGCAGCCCCTCCGGCACGCCGGCAAAACTTCTCCTGCAATTGCCCGCCGACTGGCCCGACCAGTTCGACGCCGGCAGCGTCACGATCCGCTGCGCCCTGCAGCTCGAGGGGCTGCCCGCCCCCGTCGCCCCCGATGCGCTCGGTCCGCGCAAGCCCGTCCGGCTGTCGACGGCCGACGACACCCTGTTGCTCGTGCTGGAGGACATCGCGCCCGAACGGCTGGGTGGCCTGTTGACCATGAACCCGGCCGACTTCCTCAACGTCGTCGCCGTCTGCCAGACCCGGTCGCTGTTCGTCGGCGACGGCACCCGGCTGACCATCCAGAGCCAGCCGCTGCCCATGCATGTGCGGATGGACCTCGACCACGAGAACGGCGAGCTGCTCATCTTCGCCCATACCGAGCTGCCCTTTCTCAAGCCGGGCCAGTTTCCGCGCTACATCGCCGGGCACAGTCACTGTTGGGCGCTTGGCGCCGAGCACCTCTGGCCCGTCACTCCCGTGCTGCCGCTGCCCTACCATGACTTGTACCGCGATCCGGTCGTCATCCCGCGGACGGGCGTGATGGCTTTCGTCACCCACGAGCTGCCCCGGCTGCAGGCGATGCTTCCCTTCGAGTCGGATCTGACGCCCGACCTGTTCACGACCGAGCCCGGCCGCCCGTCCTTCCTGCTGCGCATCAAGGGGAGTCCCGCCTCGCTGGCGGCCGAACTGCTGGCCCTGTACGGCGCGCAGCAGGTCGTCGCCGGCTCGCCCGAGATTCCGGGCGCCGTGAGCCAGCCCGATCCCGACGATCTGCTCCGCTATTTCAGCCGCAACCTCCCCGCCGAGCGGCACGCGCTGGCGCGGCTCGCCCGGGCCGGCTTCGCCGGCGAGCGCGGCGATGCCCTGGGGCACGTCATGGGGACGCGCGCCGTCCTCAACTGCCTGGGGGGCGAACTGACGGTTCTGCGGCGGTTGGGGTGGCGCATCGAGATCGAGGGACGCGTCAAGGAGTATTTCGAGCAGCTCGACATGGCGATCCCCGTCGTCGCCATCCATCCCGTGGCGGACGGGCGCAACGATTTCGAGGTCGGCATCGTCTACGAGGCGCCGGACGGCCATCGGCTGGCGCCCGGCGAGATCCAGCGCGCCCTGCTGCGGGGCGACAGCTACCTGGAGCACGACGGAAAGGTCATCCTGGTCGACCGCGACGCCGTCACGTCGATGCGCGACGTCTTCAAGGACTGCGGTGGGCGCGACGGCTCGGCGCCCGGACGGTTCCGCCTCGACGGGATCCATGCCCCCTACGTGCAGGCCTCGCTGGCGGCGCTCGACGGCATCGACGTCGAGGAACCGCCCGACTGGCGGCAGCGCGCGGCACGGCTCAACCGCGACGCGCGCATCGCTCCCGAGCCGCTGGGCCCGCTCGACGACGTGCTGCGCCCCTACCAGAAGGAGGGCGTCTACTGGCTGCGCTTCATCGAGCAGGGAGGGTTCGCCGGCATCCTGGCCGACGAGATGGGCCTCGGCAAGACGCTGCAAACCCTCGCCTGGCTGAGCCTGCCGCGGCACGACGCGGCGGCGCGCGGCAAGCCCGCGCTGATCGTCGGCCCGACCAGCCTGGTCGAGAACTGGGCGCGCGAGGCGGCCCGCTTCACGCCGCGGCTCCGCTGCCGGGTGATGGCGGGCGGCGACCGCCACGCCCATTGGGAGGAGCTGCCACGGCAGGACCTCGTCATCACCTCCTACGCCCTGCTGCGCCGCGATCTCGACCACTACCGCGACATCTCCTTTTCCGCCGCGGTTCTCGACGAGGCGCAGCACATCAAGAACCGCGGCACGCAGAACGCCGTCGCCGCCAAGCAGATCCAGGCCGCGCACCGTCTGGTCCTGACCGGCACGCCCGTCGAGAACGGCGTGGCCGACCTCTGGTCGATCCTCGACTTCCTGATGCCCGGCTATCTTGGCGCCTACGACGATTTCCGGCAGGACTACGAGCTGCCGATCGCCGCCGGCGAGCAGGACGGCGAGCAGGCCCAGCAGCGGCTGCGGCGTCGCCTCAAGCCGTTCCTGCTGCGCCGCCTCAAGCGCGAGGTGGCGCGGGATCTGCCCGACAAGATCCAGAAGATCTCCTTCTCGTCGCTCACCCCCGACCAGGAGCGCATCTACACGACCCTGCTGCAGAACTTTCGGCAGAAGATCGGCGATCTGGTGTCGGCCAAGGGCTTCGACCACTGCCGCATGGAGGTGCTGGCCATCCTGCTGCGGCTGCGCCAGGCCTGCTGCCACCTCGACCTGCTGCCGCCCGAGATCCGCGGACAGGACGCGATCGAGGCGCCTTCGGGGAAGCTGGAGCAGTTTTTCGAGATTCTCGACGAGGCGATCGACGGCGGGCACCGCATGCTGGTGTTCAGCCAGTTTGTCGGCATGCTCAAGCTGCTGCGGCGCGGGCTCGAGGCGCGCGGCCTGCCGTACTGCTACCTCGACGGTGGCACGCAGGAACGCCTGGCGGAATGCCAGCGGTTCAACCGGCAGTCCGACATTCCCGTGTTTCTGATCAGCCTCAAGGCGGGCGGCACGGGGCTCAACCTGACGGGGGCCGACATGGTCGTTCACTTCGACCCGTGGTGGAACCCGGCCGTCGAGGACCAGGCCACCGACCGCGCCCACCGCATCGGACAGAAGCGGAGCGTCTGCGCAATCAAGCTGATCACCGAGCACACGGTCGAGGAGAAGGTGCTCGCCCTGCAGCAGCGCAAGCAGGCCGTGATCCGCGCCACGGTCGGCACGACCGACGAGAGCGTCATGCAGTCGCTCACCTGGCAGGATGTGCAGGAGCTGCTGCGGTGACCAGGCAAAACTGGCGGAGAGGGGGGGATTCGAACCCCCGGTGCCCGTAAGAGCACACAGCATTTCCAGTGCTGCACCTTCGGCCGCTCGGTCACCTCTCCGGATTCGGAAAATAGAGGCACAGCTTACCCGACTCGTCCCGAAATGGCAATCTCAAAGCACGTGGCAATCGGTTGCCGGGTGCGATTCAACCAAGTTGAATCGCACCCGGAAGCGTGCGGGGGTGAAGGTAGGACAGGCATTCCTGCCTGTCCTGAGAAGAGGAAGTATGCGTAACGCTGAACGCTGTTCCCCCAGGTGGGGCGAAGGCGTCCCCGCCGAGCCGCAGTCGCAGTGAGCTCCTTTCCCCCGTGTGCGGCTAGGCGAGGACGCCTTCGCCCCACCCTTTTTGGAAAAATTCCCCCTCGATGCCCCGAGGAGACCGCGGGCTCCAGGCGCATGGCCGGACCGTCTTGCGCGAACCACCGGTAGGGACGCCTCTCCGAGGCGTCCGCCAGCGCGGGATACCGCGCATAGGCGTCCGGCCGGGTGACGCCAACTCCCGCCATGCAGGGTGGGCGCGTCCCCGGTTCACTGGACGCGCTCGACTCTCCATCGTCCTCGTCCTCGTCCTCGTCCTCGATTCTGCTCCGTGACCCGTCGAGAACGAGGACGAGGGCCGTTCGCTGCGCTCACTGAGGACGAAGACAAGGCGGGGACGCCGTCGCCCCACCTCTTCATCCTGTTGACCGCGAAATCCGTAGCGGGCATCTGCACATAGAACGCCCGACTTTTAGAACTTCCGACCTTTAGAACTTCCGAACTTCTCCACCGCTTGCCCACGGATTCATGCTCATCCTTCGCACCCCCGGTCGCCAACCGAATACCAACCGGTACTTTCGCGACGTTGACGGAACCGCCGGAGCGTGGCATACTTAAAGATCATCGGTTGGTTGGATGGAGCACGACATGGCGGCTGGTTCGGATAGCCGGCTGCGCCATGCTGGCGGGAATGGTCGCGCTGGCGGCGGCGGATGTGGCCGCGGTCGATGCTTTCGCCGTGGCCCATCCCGTCACCGGTAGCACCCGCTTCAGCGGCACCAACGAACTGGCGGTTGCGGGTCTGTCCATTCCCGATGGCTGCGACTATTACCAGATCACGACCTCCGGTCTGGCGGCGGCGATCAGCCCCGGGGGCTGGATCTCGACCAGCGTGCCGCCGGCGACGGTCACGTTCGACCGGCCGGCTTCCGACA